>JALFNZ010000130.1 GCA_022774085.1 Bacteroidales bacterium | reverse complement strand
GATTGACGCAAAGCTTGAAAGGGCCATGGATGCGCTCCAGTGCCCTCCTTCCGATGCGAAGGTATCCACTCTGTCAGGAGGTGAGCGCCGCCGTGTGGCCCTTTGCCGCCTGCTTTTGAGGCAACCTGATGTCCTTCTGCTTGATGAACCTACCAACCATCTGGATACGGAGAGTATCCAGTGGCTTGAGGCCCATCTCCAGCAGTACAAGGGTACAGTAATCGCTGTTACCCATGACCGTTACTTCCTCGACAATGTTGCCGGATGGATTCTTGAACTGGACAGGGGAGAAGGAATTCCTTGGAAGGGCAATTATTCATCATGGCTCGACCAGAAGAGCAATCGTCTTGCAATGGAGGAAAAACAGGAGAGCAAGCGCCGCAAGACTCTCGAGAGGGAGTTGGAGTGGGTGAGGATGGCCCCGAAAGCCCGACAGGCCAAGTCCAAGGCCCGTCTGGGAGCTTATGAGAAACTCGCTGCTGATGACGGAAAGGAGAAAGAGGCTAAACTCGAGATTTTCATCCCGAACGGTCCGCGTCTGGGCAACAAGGTCATCGAGTTCAAGAATGTGTCCAAGGCCTATGGTGACAAACTTCTATATGAGAACCTGAATTTCGTGCTTCCGCCTGCCGGTATCGTGGGCGTGATTGGACCTAACGGAGCCGGAAAGACAACCCTCTTCCGCCTGATCATGGGTCTGGACAAGCCGGACAGCGGTGAGATCACTATCGGAGAGACGGTGAAGATAGCATATGTTGATCAACAGCATAAGAGCATAGACCCGGACAAGACTGTTTACCAGACCATTGCAAATGATTCAGACTTCGTCAAGCTCGGCAAGCGTGAAGTGAATGCAAGGGCTTATGTCTCAAGATTCAATTTCTCCGGAGCTGACCAGGAGAAGCTTTGCGGCATTCTTTCCGGAGGTGAACGTAACCGTCTCCATCTTGCCCTCACCTTGAAGGATGAAGGAAACGTGCTTCTTCTTGACGAGCCTACCAATGATGTGGATGTAAATACCATCCGTGCCCTTGAGGAGGGTCTGGAGAACTTCGCCGGATGTGCAGTCGTCATCTCGCACGACAGATGGTTCCTCGACCGTATCGCTACTCATATCCTTGCCTTCGAAGGTGATTCACAGGTTTATTTCTTCGAAGGTTCATACACTGAATATGAGGAGAACAAGAAACGTCGTCTTGGCAATGAAGAACCGAAACGTTTCAAATACAAGAAATTGATGGAGTAAAAGCAAGTATTTGATTAAAATTTACCCTTTTACGGTAAAAAATGACAAGAAATGAGCCTTGTGTTGAGTATTTTTGCAATATTCAACATAAGGCTTTTATGATACCACAAATTAAGACACTGATAAAATCAGCGCTTGTCCCGGCGATTGCGGGTCTGTCGCTTTCATGCTCATCTTCACCTTATGAATATGAGAATCTTTATGAGGACCTTCCATTCCAGATGGCTAAGGTCGTGCGTCCGTCTATCCCTGACAGAAGCATCAGCGTGGCTGACTTCGGAGGAATAGGAGACGGAACCTATCTGAATACCGAAGCATTTGCTGCAGCCATTGACAGACTTTCAGAGAATGGCGGCGGACATGTAATCGTTCCTGAAGGCGTATGGCTCACAGGTCCGATCATCCTCAAGGATAATATCGACCTGCATGTCACCAAGAATGCCGTTCTTCTGTTCTCAACTGACAGGGATCTTTATCCAATCATTGAGACCGTATTCGAAGGTCTCGATACAAAACGTTGTATGCCACCAATTTACGCTGACGGGGCCAGGAATATTTCCATTACCGGGGGTGGTACCATCGACGGAAACGGCGATTCATGGCGTCAGGTGAAAAAGTCCAAGATGGCTCCTTCACAGTGGAAGGCCTTGCTTGCAAGCGGTGGTTTCACTAATGCAAAGGGAGATATATGGTATCCGGATTCAAGTTCTTTCCGCGGTTCAATCGTCAGTGATGCCTTCAACGTACCTCAGGGACTCAAGACGGAGCAGGAGTGGAATTCAGTGAAGACCTATCTTCGTCCTGTGCTTGTGGGACTGAAGGATTGCGACGGCGTACTCCTGGAGGATTGTCTTTTCCAGAATTCACCATGCTGGAATATCCACCCTCTGATGTGCCGCAATGTCATCATCGACAATATCACCGTCCGCAATCCCTGGTATTCGCAGAACGGTGACGGACTTGACATTGATTCATGCGAGGACGTGATTCTTGTTAATTCCACTTTTGATGTCGGTGATGATGCCATTTGTATCAAATCTGGAAAGGATGAGGATGGAAGGCGCAGGGCAAGACCTTGTAAGAACCTGATAGTCAGCAACTGTGTGGTTTTCCATGGTCATGGAGGCTTTGTGGTTGGAAGTGAAATGTCCGGCGGTGTGCAGAATATCAAGGTGAGCGACTGCAGTTTCCTTGGAACAGATGTCGGCCTGCGTTTCAAGAGTTGCCGCGGAAGGGGAGGTGTCGTAAGCAATATCCATATCAACAATATTGTGATGACGGACATCCCTACCGAGCCTCTTCTTTTCGACCTCCATTACGGCGGAAAGTCCGCACTTGAGGCTTCAGAAGACGGAGCATCTCCTTTCGATGTGGCATATATGCCGGCGGATGAGACCACCCCTCAGTTCAAAGATATTTTCATTCATGACATCATCTGCAAAGGAGCTGCAAGGGCGATGTATTTCAACGGAATTCCTGAAAAACGTATTGAAAACATCGTGGTGGAGAACTGTTCGATTTCTTCTGTCAAGGGTGCCGATCTGAGATATTCCGATGGCATAAATCTTAAGAATGTCAAGATTGTATGTGAGAAGGGTTCAACTTTCAGTTTTGCACATTGTGACAATGTCAACATGTCTGGATGTCTTGACAAGAATTGGAAAGATACTGATGCAGTATTTACGTATTCTACTGAAAATCTCAATATAGAATAATGAAATTCTCTTATCTTCTTGTGCCTGCCATCATCATGGCAGGCTTTTGTACCGAAATGAAGGCACAGGATGTCAGGATGGTCGTTTCTCAGGATGGAAAGGGAGACTATCTCACTGTGCAGCAGGCAATTGATGCGGCTCCGGACTATTATCGTCATGGAGAAGTCACCATTGTCATCCGCCCTGGAACATATAACGAAAAACTTACCATTCCCACAAGCAAGCAGCGTATCCACATGGTTGGAGAAGATGCTATGACCACAATCATCACCTGGAGCGACTATGCCGAGCAGGCTGGTCCTGCAGGCAAGCCAATTGGAACTTCTGCCACCCCGACAGTTTTTTTCTATGGAAATGATTTCCTCGCTGAGAACATTACTTTCGAGAATGCAGCGGGCGAGGGAAAGAATATTGGCCAGGCTTGCGCCGTGATGGTGGATGCTGACCGTGTAGCCTTCGTGGGATGCCGTTTTATCGCAAATCAGGATACCATATATACTTATGGGAAAGGCCAGAGGCAGTATTATCTCAATTGCTGGATAGAGGGCACTACTGATTTTATCTTTGGAGCATCCACCTGCTGGTTCGAGTCCTGCACGATTCTTTCCAAGAAGAACAGTTACGTCACAGCCGCTTCAACTCCGCAGGGAACCCAATTCGGCTATGTCTTTAATAATTGCAAACTCATTCATTTAGAGGGAGTTGACAAAGTTTATCTCGGAAGGCCATGGCGTCCTTACGCCAAGACGGTTTTCCTTGGATGCGAACTTGGCGACCATATCCTGCCGGAAGGCTGGCATGATTGGGGAAAGGAATATGCCCATAAAACCACATATTATGCAGAATATGCAAGCAAAGGTCCCGGAGCGGCTTCCAAGGCCGAAAGGGAAAAATGGTGCCATATCATGAAACCTTCCCAGGCTAAGGAATATTCAGTAACAAAGGTACTTTGTGCAGGCAGCGAGATAGATAAGAACGGGGTTGCCGTTCCGGTTGAATGGTATTTCAAGGTGTTCTGAGTTTTTTCCACTAATTTTACGGAAACTAACTAAATTGAAATTCTTCAGATGTATTATGAGACATTTTAGACTAATAACCCTTTTATTTGTTATGCTGTTTGCATCAGCCCATCTGGCTGTAGCTGAGCAGCTTGAGTTCATCTACGAGCATTATTCGTCGGATGACGGTCTGCCTCATAATTCTATCTGCGACATACATCAGGATGCCCAGGGTTATCTCTGGCTGTCAACTTGGTACGGACTCAGCCGTTTTGACGGGAACAACTTTGTCAATTATATGATGAAGCCGGGTGATTATTCCAACCTTTCCCACAATAGGATTCTTTCTGTAACAGATGACAAGGCCGGCTATCTATGGGTGATGGCGTACGATTATCGCCTCTACCGTTTTGACAAAATGCAGGAGAGATTCGTGGCCATCCCTTCCGAGTTGAAAGATTTCCCGGAATCGGACTTCAAGGCTGATATCCTTTATTGTGATACACGTGGCAATACATGGGTGTCTTTCTCCGGATATGGCCTTATGATGATCGATAAAAATCTGAATTACAAGACTTTCCATAAAATTGGCGGACATCCGGTAGGAAGCGAGGTTTCTTCAATCCATGAAGATTCCCAGGGGATTGTTTATGTCGTTTCAGATGCGGGAATTACTATGGTTGACAATGGTCAGACCTCTCTTATTTCTAGGAATCCTGAGGTTCTGGGCTTTGTCGAGCACGACGGTAAACTCGTTTTCGCCAGATCGGACAGGCTGCTTGTGGTGGACATGGATACGAGGGAACAGTTCAGGATAGACCTTACATCCTGTGCTGCATCAGATGCTACATCCATTGCACTTTCTTCGGATACCGTGTATGTCGGTTTCAGGGACAATACCATAGCAAGCGTGGATTTCGAGACCATGAGTGTCAGGGCGCACAGGACGGATATGGGCCGTGTGAGATACCTCTTCCCCGATCCTGAAGGCCTGCTGTGGATAGCCACGGAACGTACTGGCATATGGTCATATAATCCTGATACAGAACGTTTCAAACATTATGAACATCCGCGCAATGTAAAATCTTATTATGTGGATACGCTTGCCCGTGTGGATATCAGGGACAGTCAGCGGGTCTGGATAAAGATGAACAATTGGGGATTCGGATATTATGACCGCGAGGCTGACCAGATTGTTCCGCTGAGCAATGTCAAGGAGCAGCAGGATTACAGGTTCATGAACGGAGTTGCCTGCTTCGAGGTGGACAGCACCGGTGTGTTATGGATGTCCACGGCTGCACGAGGGCTGGAGAAAGTCTCTGTCATCAATCCGAAGGCTCAAAGGATAGTTCCCCCTACCAAATCTTCCGACAAAGGCTCGGCTTCGGAAATACGTGCCCTGCTGCGCGACAGCAAAGGCCGTCTCTGGGCGGGAGCCAAGAGCAGGGAACTGTTCATGTATTCCCCTGACCTTTCACAGTGCCGCACTTTCCCTGACAGGCAAAGCGGTGATATAGGTGTGATTTATTCTCTTTTTGAGGACAGGGATGGCAATTTATGGATAGGAACGAAGGGCGACGGAATCGTACGCTTGAGCATGGACGGTGACAGATGGACCTGGAAACATTTCAGGGCGGAAAATACTTCCCTGACTTCCAATAATATATATTCCATCGAACAAGATAAGGACGGAAGGATTTGGGTGGGTACTTATGGAGGTTCGTTGTGTATGTTGCAAAGTTCTGACAGTGAGGATTTTGTCACTGTGATGAACTCTTTCCCGGACTATCCGCAGGAGTCTGGTTCAAGGGTGCGTTATCTGCACTGCATGCCTGATGGAAAGATGCTTGTCGCCACTGTCGGGGGGCTTATATGGTTTGAACCGGTCGCCAATCCGGAGCTGACCCTCTTCCACAGTGTCAAGAAAATTCCGGGAGACATCCATTCCCTCGGAAACAATGATGTCATCCATATTTTTACAGATAAGACTGGAAATACATGGCTTTGTACTTTCGGAGGCGGCATCAACCGGATGTATTTTGAAGACGATGTTCCGAGATTCGACGTGTATTGCACGGATAACGGATTGACCAGCAATATAATACAATCAGCTACAGATGACAGCGAGGGTATGATATGGCTTGCCAGCGAGTCTTCTCTTTCGAAGATTGACCCGCAGACAGGTATAGTTACCAATTTCACCAGATACGACGGCGTGCCTCCGGCATTGTACAGTGAGGCCACCTGCACCACCCTTCAGGATGGCACCATCGTGTTCGGAACAACGAACAACATTTGCAGAATCAATCCATCCGATTTTGTTTTCACTCCTCATGACTGTCGTCTTACCATAACCGGCCTCAGCATTGACGGTCAGAGGACGCCTTTCCAGGACAGGATAATCATTCCTTCCGGATCCTCATTTTTCAGGATAGATTTTGCGTCATTGAATTTTTCAATGAGCGGCAGGACTGATTTCTCATATAAACTTGAGGGTTTCGACAAGAACTGGATTGACGCAGGGGCTTCAAACAGTGCCACTTATTCGCGAATTCCTCCCGGCAAATATGTTTTAGTTGTCAGAACAGAACATCCGGAGGGAATATACACTCCGGAAACTGTCCGCATCCAGGTGCGTGTACGTCCTTCGATATGGAACTCAGTTCCGGCCTATATTTTCTATGTTGTCATTTCTATCCTGTTGATACTCTTGCTTATACGTCTGTTTTTGGGACAGATGAAACTTCGCAATGACGTGAAGCTGGAGCAGGATCTGAATGAAATCAAAGGAAGGTTCTTCACCAATATCTCTCATGAGCTCAGGACTCCTCTGACTCTTATTCTGGGAGGCATTGATGACATTGAGAGGAGTGGAGCGGTGCCGGAGAGTGTTGGCTACAGCCTTGCCATGGTGCAGAAAAATGCACGCAGGATGATGACACTTGTCAATCAGCTTCTGGATATCAGGACTATTGTCAGTGGTAAAATGCGCTTGAAAATCAGCCAGTTCGATATTGTCAAGCTTGTTCAGGGAGTTTATGACGACTTCCGTGACATGGCTGCTGAAAGACAGATGGAGATGAGGTTTATCAAGTCGGTTGACAGTCTGATGGTCTGGGGTGATGCCATCAGGATTGAGGCTTTGGTTTACAACCTGCTTTCCAATGCTTTCAAATATACTTCAGACGGGGGTAAAATTGAGGTTGGAGTTCTCTATCGTGAGGGTGAGCCTGATTTTCGTATTATGGTGAAAGATAATGGAATAGGTGTCCCTAAGGATAAACAGCAGCTGATCTTCGAACCATTTTCGAAAGGCCCTCAGAATGCATATAAAGGCATGGCCAGCAGCGGTATCGGCCTGTCTTTCTGCAAGGAGATTGCTGATATACATGGTGGCCGGATTTGGGTGGAGAGCCATAAGGAGGGAGGCTCGAAATTCTTTGTAAGGCTTCCTATCTCGCGCGAGCGTTTCCGCGATGAAGATGTTCAGTTCGTTGATATGCCTATAGAGGAAAATCCTTCAGAGTCCTATGGATTGAGCAAATACAAGGTAAACCCGACTTATCCTGAAGGCGCTCTGAAACTGCTTGTGGTTGAGGATAATGCGGAGCTTCGCGTATATATTTACAACTGTCTCGTGAATCGTTTTGAAGTGAAGGATGCAGCCAATGGAATGGAGGCTCTTGAGATTATCTCGCAGGGCTGGATGCCGGACATGATTGTAACGGACCTGATGATGCCTGTGATGGATGGTATCGAACTGATAAACAATATCCGTTCGGATTTCAATACCAGCCACATTCCTATTGTCATGATTACTGCCAAGCATGAGAATGATACCCATCTGAAGGCAATGAAATATGGGGCTGACGGTTATATAGCCAAGCCTTTCACGATGGAGCTTCTTACGGCCCGAATTGACAATCTGCTTGAGCGCAGGCGTGCCCTTATTTCTTCAATGTCATCTCCTGATGACCATGTTTCAAAGACCAGAAAGGTGGAAATTGCCCCTGAGGAGATTGTGATTACAGACAGGGATGAAGAGCTGATCAAGAAGGTGATTGCGTGGCTTGAGGAAAAAGTTGCTGATTCTGATGCTACTGTCGAGCAGCTGGCATCTTATGTCGGTATGGGCCGCACTTCAATGTACAATAAGATAAAGGGTCTTACAGGTAAATCGCCAGTCGAGCTGATTCAGGAGTTCAGGATGGAGAAGGCTACCTTCTATCTCAAGAGCGGACAGTATTCAGTTTCAGAGACTTCCTATAAGGTCGGATTTTCGGATCCGGGATATTTCAGCAGGTCATTCAAGAAGCATTATGGAATGTCTCCGGCTGACTACATAAAACAGAATAGAGTAAATAATGATAAATAGATGAATATGAATAAGTTGACATTGTTTTTCGCTCTGGTGGCATCTTTCCTTTCATTTTCTTGCGTGAAGGAAAGTGAGCCGTATTCAGTGCGCATGGTCCGTTCAGAGATCAGCCGCAATCCGGATGCGTTGCATCTTGACGGCAGACAGGGACAGAGAAAGTGGAATTATACTACAGGACTGGAACTGCTTTCCTTCTGGGATGTAGCCCAGATGTATGATCTGGAGGATGTCAGGCAATATGTCAGGGACTGGGCTGATACTATGACTACTGTTGGCGGAGACGTCCACACCTACAAACGTTCCAACTACAATGTTGACCATATCTGTCCTGCAAGGGTTTTCTTCGACCTTGACGATGCTTATGGGAAGGAAACTCCACGTTATCGCAATGTGGTGGATATGATAAGAAAACAGATTGACAGCCAGCCTCGTACGGAAGGTGGCGAGTTCTGGCATAAACAGATTTACCCTCATCAGGTATGGCTTGACGGCTTGTATATGGCACTTCCTTTCTATGCAGAATACACTTCGAGGTATTCTCCGCAGGACCAGAGGGATTCTTTGTATGCAGATATAGTTGATCAGTTCGTAAAGGCTGCCCGCAATACTTATGATGCCGAAACAGGACTTTTCCGCCATGCATGGGATGAGTCCCGTTCCATGTTCTGGTGCGATCCTCAGACCGGTCTTTCCGAGCATGCATGGGGTAGGGCAAACGGTTGGGTGGCCGCTTCGCTTGTGGACGTGCTGGACTATCTGCCACAGGATAATCCCGGACGCGCCCAGCTCATTGGTCTGCTGAATTATTTCCTTGAGGTACTTCCAAAGTGGGCTGATCCTCAGACAGGTATGTGGTATCAGGTGCTTGACTGTCCTGCACGTGAGGGCAATTATCTCGAGTCAACCTGCTCGATTATGTTTACCTATGCCTTCCTTAAGGGTTTGAGACTCGGTTATATCGACCAGTCGCACAAAGATTATGTCATGGGATTGTACGGAAAGTTCATCGATACTTTCATCCGTGAAAATGAGGACGGCACCATTTCGATGACCAATTGTTGCTCTGTAGGCGGCCTTGGAGGAAAGCAGATGCGCAAGGGTGATTATGAGTATTATCTGAGTGAACCGATTATTGAAAATGATTGCAAGGGCGTCGGTCCTTTTATCTGGGCTTCACTCGAATGGGAAAGAATGAACAGGAAATAGAGAATTATGAACAGAACATTTATAGGAATATTCAATGTATTGATGGCTTTTGCTTTGGTGGCTTCATGTGTTTCAAAGGGACCGGATGATGTAGCAGCCAGGACCCTCAATGCGCCTGAGAATCTGACTCTTGTTGCCAATGACGGCAAGTCCATGAAATTCAAGTGGACTGAGGTTGAGGGTGCAGAAGGCTATACTGCCAGGCTCGAACTTGCTTCCGGAACATTGCAGAAACAGTTGAGTGTCAAGGTCAATGAAGTGGTTTTTGACGGACTTACCAGCGGTACGGCCTACTCAGTGAAGGTCAAGGCTTACAGTGGCTCGGTCGTTTCTGACTATTGTGAAGCAATGGAGGTGGTAGCCGGTTCTACCGATCCTTCTCCGGATCCAGAACCAGATCCGGAACCAGATCCTGACCCTACACCAGATCCGACTCCGGATCCAGACAAAGATGCAGCATATTCACAGCTGATGATTCCTTCATATGAGTCTGAAAATCTGGCACTTGCCTTCCCTGGAGCAGAGGGAGGCGGAATGTACGCCACAGGGGGCAGAGGCGGTAAAGTCATCCATGTCACCAATCTCAATGATTCTGGTGCAGGTTCACTCAGGGCTGCCATATCAGAGTCAGGTCCAAGGACTGTCGTCTTTGATGTCGCCGGTGTAATCGAATTGAAATCAGAATTGAAAATCAGCAAGGGTGACCTGACAATTGCTGGTCAGACAGCACCAGGGGATGGTATATGTATAAAGAATTATTCTACTGTCATCAATGCAGACAATGTGATTATCAGATATTTGCGTTTCCGTCTTGGGGAAGCTTCGAAGAGTGATGGTGCCGATGCCATCTGGGGGCGTTACCATAAGAATATCATCATCGACCACTGCTCAATGTCCTGGTCAATCGATGAATGTGCTTCTTTCTATGCCAATTGCAATTTCACTCTCCAGTGGTGCATCATCACCGAGAGTCTGCGCAAATCCGAACATGGAAAAGGTGACCACGGATATGGCGGTATATGGGGAGGAAAAGATGCGTCATTCCACCATAATATGCTCTCGAACCATGACAGCCGCAACCCTCGCATAGACCATCCTCAGATTTATGGCGAATATGTATCAACCCACAGGGGAAATGTGGATATCAGGAACAATACCATATATAACTGGGGCTCGAATTCCACTTACGGCGGCGAAGACGGCCATTTCAACATTGTCAACAATTATTACAAGCCGGGACCGGCTTCAACCGACAGGAATTATTTCGTGGATGCATACGGATATTATGAGAAGAGCGGGACCGTGTATGCTGACGAATATCCTCTTCTCTATCTGTCAGGCAATGTCCACACCAAATATCCCGGGGCAGCCAATGATGCCTCGATGGTTTATTGGCACAACGGATCATCTTATGGCAATTACAACAAGGTGGCTTCTTCTCTGAATCCTTTGGCTGGACCTTCCGGCCAGGAAGTATTCACCACAACTCATTCTGCTGCTGATGCATTCAGGCAGATATGCAAGTTCGGCGGAGCTTCGATTGCAAGGGATGCCGTTGATGAAAGGGCTTGCCGCGATGCCGAATCCGGAAATGCAACAATCACCAATGGAGGAAACGGATCTTCGAACGGACTCATCGATACTCCTTCCGCTGCCGGCGGATGGCCAGAGTACACGGCTTCACAGGAGCAACTTGACAAGGTAAAGGATAGCGATTCCGATGGAATGCCTGACTGGTTCGAGGACCTTTTCAAACTTGACAAGAACAGTCCTGATGATGGAAATTTCAAGACTCTTGACAAGTTCGGGCGCTATACCAATCTGGAGATGTATCTGCACTATATCGTGCGTGAGGCCGTCTCAGGGCAGAATGAAGGCGGAAATTACATGAAAATTTCATAAATAAACCAACCTGTCAAAAAATCCAAACATTGCGATAATAATTCCCTTTTCATGTTGAGGGGATGATTTATTTTCGCATCATGAATTGTTGTCTTATATTTGCCGTGTACGTGTACGGAAACGGAAATGACAATGAAATGACAAATTTTAACAACTAAATAATAACCAAAAAGTTCTTTTATGAAAAATCTGACATACAAGATTTCGTTGCTGATTTTGGGGCTTTTTGCCATGGCTTTCACAGCCTCGGCCCAAAAAATCAGCGGTGTCGTCACGGATGTCAACGGACAGCCTCTCATCGGCGTATCTGTTTTCATTGACGGCACTACCACAGGCGTCTCTACGGACCTTGATGGACAGTATTCCATCGACGTTCCTGACGCCAAAGGTAAAACCCTCGTTTTCTCATGTATCGGCCTCGCGACAAAGAACATCGTGATCGGTGACAACATGGTGATCAATGTTACTTTGGAAGAAGACAGCAACTTCCTTGATGAGACAGTCGTCATCGGTTATGCAACCGTCAAACGTCGCGATCTCATGGGTTCCGTAACATCAGTCGGCGCCGATGCCCTTACCGAGCAGCCTGTAACAACCGTTTCACAGGCCCTTTCAGGTAAGATGGCGGGTGTGTCTGTCGTTACTACAGAAGGTGACCCTGATGCTGATGTGAAAATCCGTGTTCGTGGTGGTGGTTCCATTACACAGGACAACTCGCCTCTTTACATTGTTGACGGTTTCCCTGTGGAGTCCATCAGCGACATTTCATCTTCTGAAATTGCAAGCATCGACGTCCTGAAGGATGCATTCTCGACTGCAATTTACGGTAGCCGAGGTGCAAACGGTGTCGTAATCGTGACAACCAAGAGCGCTGAGAAAGGAAGGTCTCTGTCAAGCTCAATGCTTATGGAGGTTTCAAGAAGATTGCTAACGCAGGTGCCATTCAGGCGATGGATGCAGAGAATTATGTGAAGTTCCAGTATGAGCTTGCAAAGGTTCGTGACAATGTCTCAACCAATTATGAGCCCTATTTCGGTACATTCAATGATATCGACATGTATTCAGGCCTTGCTACAAATGACTGGGTGGACATGGTATTCGGAAATACCGGCAGCAACTGGAATGCTGATTTCACCATCAGCGGAAGCGGTGAGAACTTCAACTGGACACTCGGTTATGCTCATATAGGTGACAAAGCCATTATGAGAGGTTCAGATTATTCTCGTGACAACCTCAGTTTCAAGAGCAACATCAAGCTTTCAAAGAAAACGAGCCTCGATTTGAATGTCCGTTATTCAAGAACCAATGTAAGGGGTTCCGGAGCCAACTCAATGAACGACTCAGGTACTACTTCCGGTAACGGCCGACTCAAACATGCTGTCTGCTATGCTCCGATTCCTGTAAGTTCGACTATTCAGAATATTGACGAGGAAGCTGATTATGGTGATAATGCTCCGCCATTGCAGTCAGTTGCAGACAATGATTCAAGGAGAATCCGTAATTCATGGACTGCCAATGCAGCTTTCAACTGGCAGATTGTGGACAACCTTCATCTGAAGATTGACGGAGGTATCGAGGATTTCCGTCAGCAGGATGACAGATATTACGGACTCACTACATATTATGCAGGAAATACTTCCAAGTATCCTAACACTCCTTCAAGCCTTTACAAGGACCAGACAAGAAGGAAATTCCGTAATACCAATACTCTCAACTACGATTTTGCAGAGGTATTCGACAACAGCGACCATAAGCTCAATATTCTCATCGGTGAGGAAATGACCTTTACCAAGAGCAATCTTGTGACTTCAATGATTGAGAATTTCCCTGCTTTCTATGATGCCCAGATGGCATGGAATTTCCTCAGTTCAGGTACAACCCTCTATACATCAAATTATTACGCTCCGAATGACGTGCTTCTTTCTTTCTTCGGACGTGTAAACTATGATTTCAAGGGACGTTATTCTATCGGTGCTACAATACGTGCCGACGGTTCATCAAAATTCGCAAAGGCAAACAGATGGGGCTTCTTCCCTTCAGCCGCTGCATCATGGACCATCTCCAATGAGGAATGGATGTCCGGCGCATCTGCCTGGCTCGACCAGCTCAAGATACGTTATTCATTCGGTACTGCAGGTAACAACAACATTCCTTCAGGACAGCTCAACAAGGAGTTCAGCGCCACCACTACACCTTGGCTCAGCAATACTGATACATTCTGGACTGCCGGCAAGATCCTGAACAACCCTGACCTTACCTGGGAGACAACTTACACCCACAATATCGGTCTGGATTTCAGCTTCTTCAAAGGACGTCTTACAGGTAGCCTTGAGGTTTACCAGAATGATACCAAGGACCTTCTCATCCTTTTCCCTATTTCAGGAACAGGTTATGACAGCCAGTACAGGAACATCGGTTCTACCCGCAACCGCGGTGCCGAGCTCTCCCTTTCTCTTCCTGTCATAATGAAGAAGGACTACAGCTTGTCAATCAATGCCAACATTTCATACAACCAGAACAAGATTACCAGCCTTGGAGGTCTTACCGCAATCACAGGTACATCAGTTCAGTCATACTGGGCTTCTACTGAAATCGGTGACGACTACAGGGTTGAGGTAGGACAGCCTCTCGGCAATATGTATGGCTATATGTGCGACGGACGTTATGAGGTCTCAGACTTTGACTATGTAAACGGCAAATGGGTGCTCAAGGAAGGTGTGGCTGATGCTTCAGCAATCATCGGTTCAAGCTATCTCATGCCGGGAGCTCTCAAACTCAAGGCTGATGAGGACGGTGTGATCCGCAAACATGTCATCGGAAATGCAACTCCTGATTTCCAGGGTGGTTTCGGTCTTAACGCATATATTAAAGGAATCGACATCAGTGCGAACTTCACTTATATGATTGGCAATGATGTCTATAATGCCAACAAGATTGAGTTCACTTCTTCACGTAAGTTTTATAACAGAAACCTTATCAAGGAAATGGACGTTGATAACCGCTGGACCAACATCGATTGGACAACAGGCGAGCTCATTACCGATCCTGATAGACTTGCAGAGGTAAATGCGAACACAACAATGTGGTCACCAAGCATAGGAAATGCGGTCTTCTCTGACTGGGCTGTAGAGGATGGTTCATTCCTCCGTCTCCAGAGTGCAACAATCGGTTATACCATTCCGGAAAAACTCACAGAGAAAGCCTTTATCCGCAAGATTCGTTTCTATGTGACAGGTACAAACCTCTTCTGCCTTACCAAATATTCAGGCTATGACCCAGAGGTGGATACAAGACGTGCTACTCCTCTTACTCCTGGTGTAGATTATTCTGCCTACCCTAAGAGCCGTGGTTATGTTTTCGGAGTAAATCTCACATTCTAAACTGCAGTAACGATGAAAAAGATATTAACATATATTTTAGGAGCTGCAGCGGCAGTATCAATGATTTCTTCCTGCAACTCCGTTCTCGATCAGGAGTCACCTTCCACTTTCGACGACAGTGTGGTGTTCTCCAACTATGATTTGGCTGAGGGTGCCGTATTCGGAATCTCTCAGGTTCTCGGAGAGACAAACTGCTACCGTGGACGTTTCCTTCCATGGTATGGTTTCAATACAGATATTGAGTGGTACAACGGTTTCGGTGCTACTTCAAAACCTATGGACGGCAAGAATGAGATAGCTTCTTACGGCATTCTTACAAACAACTCACAGATGAACCTTGCCAATGGACCTTTCAACATGATGTATT
>JALFNZ010000117.1 GCA_022774085.1 Bacteroidales bacterium | reverse complement strand
ATTAAAGCACTTGCAGAAGAGTTGGTTAACCTTACTGTAAAAGATGTTCAGGAACTCGCTAACATCCTCAAAGAGGAGTACGGAATTGAGCCAGCTGCAGCAGCTGTTGCAGTTGCAGGTCCAGTTGCAGGCGGCGAAGCTGCTCCAGCAGAGCAGACTGAGTTCGATGTAATCCTCAAATCAGCTGGCCAGGCTAAACTTGGCGTTGTAAAGGCTGTTAAAGAGGCAACTGGTCTCGGACTTAAAGAGGCTAAGGACATCGTTGACAAGGCTCCAGTAGCAGTTAAGGAGAAAGTTTCCAAAGCTGAGGCTGAGGCACTTAAGGCTGCCCTCGAAGAGGCAGGAGCAGAAGTTGAGATTAAATAACTTCTCCCCTTCCCCTCTGGTGGGAAAACAATTCAGGTTTAGGGCCAAATAGGCTCTAAACCTTTTTGTCGTAATAAAGTTTTTCTCTATATCCAAAGGCAGAAAGATGTCAAAAAAGACTAACAATCAGCGAGTTTCATTCGCATCTTCAAAAATTCTCCTTGAATATCCGGACCTTCTCGAAGTCCAGCTGAAATCATTCCAGGATTTCTTCCAGCTGGATACTACCCCTGAAAACAGGCGTAGCGAGGGTCTGTATCAGGTGTTTCAGGAGATATTCCCAATCGAAGACACAAGGAATAATTACAAGCTCGAATTCATCGACTATTTCATTGATCCCCCACAGTATTCGATTGATGAGTGTCTTGAGAGAGGACTGACATACAATGTTCCTCTGAAGGCAAAACTCCGCCTTTCATGCAGTGATCCTGAGCATGAGGACTTCGATACAAAAGTCCAGGATGTCTATCTGGGCAACATCCCGTACATGACCCCGGGTGGTACATTCGTAATCAACGGATCAGAACGAATCATCGTTTCACAGCTCCACCGCTCACCTGGTGTATTTTTCGGTCAGAGCGTCCACGCTAACGGAACTAAACTCTATTCAGCACGTATCATACCGTTCAAGGGATCTTGGATTGAGTTTGCCACCGACATCAACAACGTAATGTATGCGTACATTGACCGTAAGAAGAAATTGCCTGTAACAACCCTTCTCAGAGCCATCGGCTTCAACGGTGACAAGGATATCATCGATATATTCGGTCTTGCTGACGAGATTGAGGTTACTCCTGAGAACCTGAAGGAGAACGAGGGCAGGAAACTTGCGGCTAAAGTTCTTAACACATGGATCGAGGACTTCGTAGATGAGGACACAGGAGAGGTCATTCCGGTTGAAAGGACCATGGCCATCGTAGAGCGTGGCGAGATTCTCAATGACGATACAATCGAAAGATTGTCCGAAACTGATGTCAAGACAATCCTTCTTCAGAAAGATGAGGCAAATGTCAATGAATATGCCATCATCTACAACACTCTTCAGAAGGATCCTACAAATACAGAGACAGAGGCTGTCAACTACATCTACAAACAGCTCCGCAACTCAGAACCACCTGATGAGGCTACTGCAAGGGATGTCATCGACAAGCTTTTCTTCTCTGACAAGAGATATGACCTTGGCGACGTAGGTCGCTACAGGCTTAACAAGAAGCTCAACCTTACAATTGATGAGAATACAAGGGTGCTCACCAACACTGACATCATTGAGATCATCAAGTATCTGATTCAGCTTATCAACTCAAAGGCTGTTGTCGATGATATCGACCACTTGAGCAACAGGCGTATCAGAACAGTGGGAGAGCAGCTTGCAAACCAGTTCAGCGTAGGTCTTTCAAGAATGGCACGTACCATCCGTGAAAGAATGAACGTACGCGACAGCGAACAGTTTGCACCAACTGACCTTATCAACGCGAAGACCTTGTCATCTGTGATCAACTCGTTCTTCGGAACCAGCCAGCTGTCACAGTTTATGGACCAGACCAACCCTCTGTCCGAGATGACTCACAAACGTCGTCTTTCCGCACTCGGTCCTGGTGGACTTTCACGTGACCGTGCGGGATTCGAGGTCCGAGACGTACACTATACCCATTACGGTCGCCTCTGTCCTATCGAGACCCCTGAGGGACCGAACATCGGTCTTATTTCATCACTCTGCGTATATGCAAGGATCAACGATCTCGGATTTATCGAGACTCCTTACCGCAAGGTAGAGAACGGAAAAGTTGACCTGAGCTCAGAGGGATGGATGTACATGAGTGCTGAGGAAGAGGAAGACAAGATGGTTTCACTTGCAAAAGTGAAGATGGACGAGGATGGCAATATCCTTGAAGACAGGATTCAGTGCCGCCTTGGTGCCGATTTCCCTGTAGTTACCAGAGAAGAGGTGGACTACATGGACGTGGCTCCTAACCAGATCGCTTCTGTTGCAGCATCCCTCATTCCTTTCCTTGAGCATGATGATGCCCACCGTGCATTGATGGGTGCCAACATGATGCGTCAGGCAGTTCCGCTTCTTAATCCTGAGTCTCCGATTGTCGGAACAGGTCTTGAGGAGAGAGTCTGCCTGGATTCAAGAACTCAGGTAAGGGCAGAAAGAAGAGGTGAGGTGGTATATGTGGATGCTAAGGAAATCCATGTGAAATATGATCGCACGGATGATGAGAGATTTGTTAGTTTCTCACCTGACGTTACAGTTTATCAGCTCCCTATATATAGAAGGACCAACCAGAGCACTACCATCCTTCTCAAACCTATCGTCCGCAAAGGTGATATCGTTGAGCCGGGCCAGGTGATGACGGAGGGATATGCCACCCAGAACGGTGAGCTTGCTCTCGGAAGGAACCTCAAGGTTGCGTTCATGCCTTGGAAGGGTTACAACTATGAGGATGCGATTGTTATTTCCGAGCGTATGATCCGCTGGGATATACTTACATCCATCCATGTAGATGAGTATATTACTGAGGTTCGTGACACTAAACGTGGTATGGAGGAACTCACTTCCGACATCCCGAATGTCAGCGAGGATGCTACCAAAGACCTTGATGAGAACGGTATCATCCGTATCGGTGCCCACATCGAGCCGGGTGACATCATGGTCGGAAAGATCACTCCTAAGGGAGAGAGCGATCCTTCACCTGAAGAGAAGCTCCTCAGGGCTATCTTCGGTGACAAGGCAGGCGATGTGAAAGATGCATCTCTCAAGGCTAGTCCGTCACTCAGCGGAACCATCATCAATACAGCCCTTTATTCAAAAGTTGCCAAGGAAAGTGGCAGGAAGGGTGTCAAAGGTGAGCAGAAGGTCAAGATTGAAAAGGCTGATGAGGAGTTCAATGCCAAGGCAGAACAGCTCAGAAGCAAGTTCATCGAGAAACTCACTGTTCTTGTAAACGGCAAGAAGAGTGCAGGTATCAGTGACCTTTATGGTGTTGAAATCATTGCCAAAGGCAAGGACATCACAGTTGCTGACCTGAAGATGATTGATTACGAGAACATCAGTTCAGGAAAATGGACATCCGACAAGAATACCAACAACCTTATCAAGGATCTCATCAACAACTACCGTATCGCATTCAAGGAAGAGGCGGCAAGATATAAGAGAGTAATTGACAAGATCAAGGTCGGAGATGAGCTTCCTAACGGAGTAATGCAGCTTGCCAAGGTATATGTTGCAAGAAAGAGGAAGATCAGAGTAGGTGACAAGATGGCGGGACGCCACGGAAACAAAGGTATCGTTGCCAAAGTCGTAAGGGATGAGGATATGCCGTTCCTTGCAGACGGAACACCAGTAGATATAGTTCTGAACCCTCTGGGTGTGCCTTCCCGTATGAACCTCGGACAGATTTATGAGACTGTTCTGGGATGGGCAGGAGAAGAGCTCGGACTCAAGTTCAGCACTCCTATCTTCGACGGTGCAACCCTTGACAGCATATGTGAATATACCGACAAGGCAGGTCTTCCAAGATATGGCAAGACTTATCTCCGTGACGGTGGTACAGGTGACTGGTTCGACCAGCCTGCAACAGTAGGAGTCATCTATATGATCAAACTGGGTCACATGGTTGACGACAAGATGCACGCCCGTTCAATCGGTCCTTACTCACTGATTACCCAGCAGCCTCTCGGTGGTAAAGCACAGTTCGGAGGTCAGCGTTTCGGAGAGATGGAGGTTTGGGCACTTGAGGCGTTCGGTGCATCCAACATCCTCCAGGAGATTCTCACCGTCAAATCAGATGATGTCACAGGAAGGTCCAAAGCATACGAGGCCATCGTCAAGGGCGACCTCATGCCTACCCCTGGCATACCGGAATCCCTCAATGTGCTCCTGCATGAGCTCAGAGGTCTCGGACTGAAAGTGACTTTGGACTAATTACTGACAATTGAAATTTTAGAAATATGCCGACTTTTAATAAAGAAAACAAGGTTAAAAGCAATTTCGAAAGAATCAGCATAGCTCTCGCTTCCCCGGAAGACATCAAAGAAAGGTCTTCCGGAGAGGTTTTGAAGCCGGAAACCGTCAACTACAGGACATACAAGCCTGAAAGGGACGGTCTGTTCTGCGAAAAAATCTTCGGTCCGACAAAAGACTATGAATGTCATTGCGGTAAATATAAGAGAATCCGCTACAGGGGCATCGTCTGCGACAGGTGTGGTGTTGAAGTGACAGAAAAGAAGGTCCGCAGAGAGAGGATGGGTCATATCGAACTCACCGTTCCTGTGGCTCATATCTGGTATTTCAAATCAGCACCGAACAAGATTGCTGCTCTTCTGGGCATCGCTGCCAAGAAACTTGAGTCTGTCATCTATTATGAGAAATATGTTGTAGTAAAACCTGGTGCATCAGATTTCCAGAAGCTCGACCTGCTTTCAGAGGATGAGTATCTTGAGTACTATATGCTTCATCCTGAGCAGTATAACATGCCGGCTGACGATCCGGACAAGTTCGTTGCAGGCATGGGAGCAGAGGCTATCTATGATCTCCTCAAAGAGATTGACATCGACGCTCTTGCAAGGGAGCTCCGTCAGAAGATGCTCACCGAAACTTCTCAGCAGAGAAAGGCTGAGGCTCTCAAGAGGCTCAGCATCGTGAAGTGGTTCCAGGAGTCCAAGGGAATCAACCGCCCTGAGTGGATGATTCTCAAGGTAATCCCTGTCATTCCGCCTGACCTTCGCCCTCTCGTTCCGCTCGATGGAGGCCGTTTTGCCACATCAGACCTCAATGATCTTTACAGAAGGGTCATCATCAGGAACAACCGTCTTAAAAGACTCATCGAAATCAAGGCTCCGGAAGTCATTCTCCGCAACGAGAAACGTATGCTTCAGGAGGCAGTTGACTCACTTTTCGACAACTCGAAGAAGTCGAATGCAGTCAAGAGCGAGGCCAACAGAACTCTCAAGTCTTTGTCAGACAGCTTGAAAGGTAAACAGGGACGCTTCCGTCAGAACCTCCTCGGTAAACGTGTCGATTACTCAGCACGTTCCGTAATCGTCGTAGGTCCTGAACTCAACATGCATGAGTGCGGTCTTCCTAAATATATGGCTGCAGAGCTTTACAAACCATTCATTATCAGGAAACTGATTGAGCGTGGCATTGTCAAGACAGTCAAATCTGCGAAGAAGATTGTAGACAGAAAAGATGCAGTCATCTGGGATATCCTCGAGAATGTGATGAAGGGCCATCCGGTACTTTTGAACCGTGCACCTACCCTTCACAGACTCGGTATCCAGGCATTCCAGCCTAAGATGATAGAAGGTAAGGCAATTCAGCTCCATCCGCTCGCTTGTACCGCGTTCAACGCGGACTTCGACGGTGACCAGATGGCGGTTCACCTTCCTCTCGGAAATGCTGCCATCCTTGAGGCTCAGCTCCTCATGCTCGGTTCGCACAACATCCTGAACCCGGCAAACGGTACCCCTATCACCGTCCCTTCACAGGACATGGTGCTTGGTCTGTACTATATCACCAAGATCAGGCCTGGTGCAAAGGGAGAAGGCATGAGTTTCTACGGACCGGAAGAGGTAATCATTGCTCTCAATGAGAAGGCAATTGACATGCATGCGAAGATTTCCGTAAGGCTTCCTAAGGATAAGTTACATCCTGAAGAGGGAACTCAGATGGTAGAGACAACGCCGGGAAGGATCATCGTCAACCAGCTCGTTCCTGTCAATGTTCCATATATCAATGAGGTTCTCGGTAAGAAATCGCTCCGTAAGATCATTTCCAATGTAATCAAATTCACCGGAGTCGCACGTACAGCTCAGTTCCTTGATGATATCAAGAACCTCGGATACCGCAAGGCGTTCGAAGGAGGACTTTCATTCAACCTCGGTGATGTCATCATTCCTGAGGAGAAGAAATCACTCATTGAAAACGGATATAAGACTGTCGAGGACATCAGAAGTAACTTCGCAATGGGTTTCATCACCAACAACGAGCGTTACAACAAGGTTATCGACCTCTGGTCTTCAATCGACAATCAGATTACAGGTATCGTCGAGCAGCAGATTTCAAGTGACCAGCAGGGATTCAACCCTGTATATATGATGCTGGATTCAGGAGCCCGTGGTTCAACAGCGCAGATCAAACAGCTCTGCGGTATGCGTGGACTTATGGCAAAACCTCAGAAATCCGGCGGTCAGGGAGCTGAGATCATTGAGAACCCGATTATTTCCAACCTTAAGGAGGGAATGTCAGTGCTCGAGTACTTCATCTCAACCCACGGTGCACGTAAGGGTCTTGCCGATACAGCGCTCAAGACTGCCGATGCAGGTTACCTTACACGTCGTCTTGTCGATGTGTCACACGATGTGATCATCAATGAAGAGGACTGCGGTACACTCAGAGGTCTTATTGCAACAGCCATCAAGAGCAAGGATGAGGTCGTTGAGTCACTTGGAGAGAGAATCCTCGGACGTACTTCCGTCCACGATGTATTCAATCCGCTTACAGGTGAGCTTATCATTCCTGCAGGCGAGGAGATTACCGAGGATATTGCAAATCTCATCGAAAGTCTTCCTATCGAGCAGGTTGAGATTCGTTCAGTGCTCACTTGCGAGTCCCGTAAGGGTGTCTGCGCAAAATGTTACGGACGCAATCTTGCTGCGGGCAGGATGGTTGAGAAGGGAGAGGTTGTCGGTGTGATTGCCGCACAGTCCATCGGTGAGCCTGGTACTCAGCTTACTCTCCGTACATTCCACGTCGGAGGTACAGCATCAAGTACTGCAGCTGACAGCTCAATTACTTCGAAATATAACGGAAAACTCGAATTCGAGGAACTCAGAACCATTGAAAGAATTGCTGAAGACGGTACAGTCAACGATGTTGTTGTCAGCCGTACCACTGAGGTCCGCATCGTGGATGAGAATACAGGAATCACCTTCTCTCAGTATGATGTGCCTTATGGCTCTATCCTCTACAAGAAAGACGGAGACAAAGTTGTCAAAGGCGACCTTATCTGCGAGTGGGATGCATATAACGCAATCACCATCATCGAAACATCAGGTATCGCTCGCTTCGACAGCATGATCGACGGTGTCACATTCCGTGAGGAAATGGCCGATGAGTACTCTCTCAACAGAGACAAGGTCATCATCGAGTCACGTGACAAATCGAAGAACCCTACCATCCATATCGTTGATGAGAACGGCGAGACCAAGAAGCAGTACAACCTTCCTGTCGGTGCCCATGTTATGATTGAAGATGGCGCTGCTGTCAAAGTCGGTGACATCATCATCAAGATTCCTCGTGCAATCGGTAAGTCATCCGATATTACAGGAGGTCTTCCTCGAGTTACTGAGCTCTTCGAGGCTCGTAATCCATCCAACCCTGCAATCGTTTCCGAGATTAACGGAGAGGTTATCATGGGCAAGGTCAAGAGGGGTAACAGAGAGATCATCATCAGGAACAAGTCAGGTGTCGAGAAACATTATCTGGTACCTCTTACCAAGCAGATACTTGTTCAGGAGAACGACTATGTGAAGGCTGGTATGAGGCTTTCTGACGGTGCAGTTTCTCCTACTGACATCCTCAATATCCTCGGTCCTATCAAGGTTCAGGAGTATATCGTGAATGAAATCCAGGAGGTTTACCGTCTGCAGGGTGTGAAGATCAATGACAAGCACTTTGAGATTATCGTACGTCAGATGATGCGCAAGGTTCAGATCAACGATCCGGGTGACACCGAGTTCCTCCCTGAAGAACTTGTTGACAAGTGGCTGTTCATGGACACCAATGATTCAATCTATGGCAAATTCTTCGTACTTGAGCCAGGTGACTCACAGACCTATGCAGAGGGTGATATCATCACTGCAAGGGAAATGAGAAGCGAGAACTCTTCACTTGAAAGACAGGGCTTGAAGATGATGGTTCTCCGTGAGGCTAAGCCTGCAACAGCAAGTCAGGTGCTCCAGGGTATCACAAGGGCAGCGTTGAAGACCAACAGCTTCATCTCAGCTGCTTCCTTCCAGGAGACAACCAAGGTGCTCAGCGAGGCAGCCATCCGTGGACGCATCGATACACTCGAAGGTCTTAAGGAGAATGTCATCTGCGGTCATCCTATTCCTGCCGGAACAGGCCAGAAAGAGTTCCAGGAAATCCTGGTTACTCCAGCCACAGCTGACATCCAGAAGAATCTTGCAGATCTCTAGCAGATTCATACAATATGAAGAAGCCGGCCCTTTCGGGTCGGCTTCTTTCATGTATATAAGCGCTGTCTGGCGCTTTTGTATTGGCGTTTAGCGCATGATGGTGGCTTCGCGGTCTGGACCGAGGGAGATGATCTTGATCGGGACGCCGAGGAAGTTCTCCATGAAGGCTATGTAGTCCTTGAATTCTTTTGGCAGGTCTTCTTCGTTGCGGATTCCGCTCAGGTCGGTGTTCCAGCCTTTGAACTCGGTATAGACCGGCTGGATGTCTGCGAAGGTGTCGAAAGGCCATTCATTTGAAGGCTCTCCGTCAACTATGTATGAGGTGCAGACCTTGATGTTCTCGAAGGTGTCGAGACAGTCTGACTTCATCATGATGAGGTCGGTGACACCGCTGATCATCACGGCATATTTGAGGGCTACAAGGTCGAGCCATCCGCAGCGGCGAGGTCTGCCTGTAACGGCGCCGAACTCGTTTCCGATCTTGCGGAGTTTCTCACCGGTCTCGTCGAAGAGCTCGGTAGGGAAAGGACCGCTGCCCACCCTTGTGCAATATGCCTTGAAGATGCCATAGACATGGCCTATATTGTGAGGATTGACACCGAGGCCGATGCAGGCACCTGCACAGGCAGTTGAGGAGGAAGTCACGAACGGATATGAGCCGTAGTCGATGTCGAGCATCGAGCCCTGAGCACCCTCTGCAAGGATGTCCTGAGTCTTGAGCAGGTCATTGACATAATACTCGCAATTGACGAGCTTGAATTGCTTCAGATACTCGACTGCTTCCATGAATGCCGCCTCTTCAGCTTCAGGGTCACATTCAAAGCCCATCTGGCTGAGGGTCTTCACATGTTTCGCTTTCAGTTTTGCAAACCTGTCTGCAAAGTCAGGAGCAAGGATGTCACCTACCCTGAGGCCGTTGCGGCTTACCTTGTCGGTGTATGTAGGGCCGATTCCTTTGAGAGTTGAACCAATCTTGCCCTTGCCCATGGCTGCCTCGTTGGCTGCGTCAAGAAGCCTGTGTGTCGGAAGAATCAGGTGAGCCTTCTTGGCAATCACAATCCTTTCTGTTACAGGGATTCCTGTTTTTGCAATGTTCTCACATTCTCCCTTGAAAGTAATAGGGTCGAGAACTACTCCGTTGCCGACGATGTTGGTTGCATCCGGTCTGAAGATACCTGAAGGCACACTTCTTAGAACGAAACTCTTGCCTTCGAAATGAAGCGAATGTCCGGCATTCGGGCCACCCTGGAAACGTGCGACCACAGGGTAGTTTCCTGCCAGCACGTCAACGATTTTACCTTTTCCTTCATCGCCCCACTGGAGGCCGAGTACTACATCTAGTTTCATATTCAATTAATTGGTTATATGATATTTGTATTATGTTAAAATGGAAGGTCATCATCTGGAGCATCATCCACTGCCGGCTGCTGCGGCACATGCCATCCCTGTGTCTGCTGAGGGGCCGGCTGCTGCCATGAAGGTGCCTGTTGTGGCGTCTGTTGCCATCCTGCCGGCTGTGCCTGTGGGAATCCACCCTGAGCAGGAGCAAATCCACCCTGCTGGTTGGCAGGATTGTCCGATTTCTTTCCAAGAAGCTGAAGATTGTCTGCAATCACTTCCGTAGTGTATCTCTTGTTGCCACTCTGGTCATCCCAGCTTCTTGTACGAAGACGGCCCTCGATATACAACTGAGTACCCTTTCTTACAAATTTTTCAACAACATCGGCAGTGTTTCTCCAGGCTACGATGTTGTGCCACTCTGTGTTTTCACGTAGTTCTCCGTTCCTGTCCCTGTATCTTTCCGTAGTGGCAAGAGTGAATGTAGCCACTTTGGCATTCGGCGAATTTCCTTCGAGGTAACGTACTTCAGGGTCGCGTCCAACGTTACCGATCAGCATAACTTTATTCAGTGACATATAATTATAAAATTTAGTATATTACAATCAGGGCGGTACCGCCCCAAAAACCCTGCAAGTTAGTTATATTTTCTTATAAACAAGCAGACATCCTTGTTAAATCGGGCTCCTCACCCGTAAAAATCTTATAACCGGTCAGGGCCTGGTACAGCAGCCATATTCTTCCGCTCACATATCTCGCGGGTGCATCTTTCATCGTATCAATGAGTTCGCCACTGAAAGACGGATTCCTGTAGTTCGCTTCAAGAACCAGGGCACCCGGCTTGAAATCCTCGGGCTTCAGACCTGAAAGAGCCGGAATCGCGGAGGGGATGTTGTAGATGAGGATATCGCTTTCTTTGAGAACTTCCGAGAAATCATCCAGATCCGCCACCTTGAAATTCAATTTGCCGCCTGCTTTTGAAGCAATGCTTTCTGCCTTGCTCCTGTCACGGTTCATCAGCACTGTTTTGCAACCGAGAGTGGCGCTGGCAAAAGCAGCTGCCTTACCTGCCCCTCCGCATCCTGCAATCAGAACAGCAGAACCCTCACCTGCACCAATTTCCTGCAGCCAGCGCCTCACACCCAGATAGTCCGAATTGCTGGCGAGCACTCCATCCTGAGTCTTCACAAGAATGTTGGCGGCACCTATCAGACGGCATTCCTCAGACAGGACATCTGCCTTGGCAAAGGCTGCCTCCTTGAACGGTGCAGTAACATTTATCCCCTGATAATCATCCGTAAAGCGTTTGAAGGAAGTCTCAAAGTCACTGCCTTCAATCAGTTCATAGGCCCAGCGTCCGTCATAACCCGCCTTGAAAAGCGCCGGGCTGAGCGAATGTGCAATCGGGTCACCTATAAGTCCGAATTTCATAAAAATGCTATTTGTTACCTTGACGTTGTCTGACAGCTTCATAGAGCAGGATGGCTGCAGAAACTGAAACATTGAGAGAGTCCAGCCTGCCCAGCATCGGAATCATGATATGGGCATCGGCAGCCTGTCTCCAGATCGGAGTCAGTCCGGTTGCCTCTGTACCCATTACTATGGCCGTGCCGCATTTCATGTCGGTGTCGTAGTAGGGGAGAGAGTCCTGGAGCTGTGCTGTCAGGATGCGTATATTCCTTTCTTTCAGCCAGTTAATAGTATCCTGAGAGGTCGCCGCAGCTACCTGGACGGTGAAGATACCTCCTATGCTTGAACGGATAAGATTCGGGTTGTACAGGTCCGTGAGCGGGTCGCATACGATTACTGCGTCGGCCCCTGCTGCATCGGCACTGCGCAGCACGGCACCAAGGTTGCCGGGTTTTTCAACCGATTCCAGGACGATGACCAGTGGATTGTCTTTCAATTGAAGGTCGGCAAGAGTGTTGCTTCGGCATTCCATCACTCCGATAACTCCTTCCGTGCCGCCCCTGTAGGCAACTTTCTCATAGAGAAACGCAGGAATCTCGTTTATCGGACAACCGATTTCCTTGAACTCCAGGTAGTCTTCCTGACCGAGTATTTCAGGGCAGATGAACAGGCTCCTTGCCTTGAAGCCTGCCTGAATACAGTGCGAAAACTCCCTGCGGCCTTCCACCACGAAAAGCCCCTTTTCACGTCTTGCTCTGGATTTCTCCTGAAGCTGAACCAGTTCCTTGATGCGCGGATTCTGCGCTGATGTAATTGTTTCTGTCCGTATCATTTTCTTCCGGTATATTCTGTCAATGCCTTGCTGTATTCTATCCGGCTGTCAACAAGCCCCTCGGAAGCCTCGCTCAGTTTTGCCTGGGCAGAAAGTACTTCGGAAAGAGTTGTCATCCCGGCATGGAACCGGGCCATCAGGTCCCGTACTGCAGCTTCCGCCAGGGCTACATTTTCCTGTGCCACCTGCATCTTCTCCCATGCCACGTTCAAGTCAAGCCAGAGCTGGTGAGCCTGCAGGAGCAGTTGCGATCTGAGATAGCGACTTTCGTTCTGAGCTTTTTCCACCTGATAGTCAAGCCTTTCCAGCTTTCTGGAAGCCTTTCCCCAGTCTGTAATCGGGATTGAGGCTATGCCGAACACCATACCGTTGACCCGGCCGTTCAGCGTGTATGAATAGCCGTATGATGCTCCCAGTCCTATGCTCGGGAGTACTTCTCCAAGAGCCATCTTCTTTTCAAGTTTCTTGGAGTCCACCATGAGTTCCAGCAGCCTTCTCTCAGGGACTCCGGCTGCAATCTCCTCCTCGCTGATGTAATAGTTGTCAGGAGGAAGCAGACTGTCCGGCCTGTCTGTCAAGGTGATGTCGTCCAGAAATGGAGCATCGCTACCTGAAGATGTTCTCAATAGACGATATGGCTGCCCGATGGCATTGAAAAGATTCATTTTCAGGAGTTTCATACCCCCGTCAAGCTGAATGGAACCGGTTTTCAGCTCATTCTTTTTCATCTTTATCTGAAGCAGGTCGGTGTTGGTGAGGACTCCTGCGTCCAGTCCGCTTTCGACATCCTTTTCAAGTTCTCTCAGCAGGGAGTCCAGGCTGTTCAAAGTGCTGCGTTTCTGCTCAAGAGCCACAATCTCCCAATAGGCCTTTCCGATCTCCTCCTTCTTTGTGCGGAGGGTAATCTCCCTTTTAAGCTTTGAGGCTTCAATTCCAAGTCTTGCAAGTCTGTTTCCGTTGACTATCCTGCCTCCTGCATATAGAGGCTGTGTCAGGGTCAGATTGGCACCATAGCCGTATTCAAGAGTGGAGAAATACGGTTCAGTTCCGTTTTTTTGGGAAAGTTTCACGAACACATCCTGAACAAACTGTCCGGTTTTATTGTCCCCGAGAATATCGACTGCATTGATCTTGATCAGGGGCTGAAGAGCCCGGAACCCGAAGCCCTGAAGCCTTAGGCTCGGGAAATATTCGGCAAGCACCTCCTGCTTCTGAGCCTTGGCGGCAAGTATGTCCAGATGTGAATTCCTTATATAAGGGTCATTCATCAGAGCCATTTCACGGCAGTCCTCAAGGGACAGACATACCTTTTCCTGGGCGAAGACGCCCAGGGGAGCAAGGACGGCTAATATAAATATATATAATTTATTCATTTTCAATACTATCCAAGAGTTTATCCTTATCGGCGCCACTTCTGGCGAACAACAACCAGTAACAAACCGGCATGACCTCCACTATCATGACGATGGACAGGACAATCCCGAAACATATCACAACACCCATCGGCATCCACAGCACATCACCGCTCAGAATCATCGGCAGCACGCCAAGGGCGGTGGTGCATGAGGTCAGGAAAATCGGGCGCATCCTCCTTTTTCCTGCTTCCATGGCTGCCTGCTTTGCACTTAATCCTTGCTCGTTCCTCAGAGTTTCTGCAAACTCGAACATCAGAATACCGTTTCTTACCACGATTCCGATAAGGCTGACTATGCCCAGTACTGCGGTCATGCTGAAATCGAGCGAGAAGATGAACAGCCCGAACGAGGCTCCGAAAAGACAGAGCAGGCTCAGGACCATCGTAAGGATTGAAAGGCGTATTTTCTTGAAGTGGTAGAGCAGGAAGGCAAACAGTACGACGATGGCACAAAGCAGCGTGAGGCCGATTTCCGGAAGCACCTTCTTGTTGGTTGAGGACAGGCCGCCGTACTCAAGCTCGATACCCTCGGGCAGGTTCGGCAATATGTTAGCCTTGACATATCTGTCAATTCTTTTCATTGCAACAGGCTGGCTCTTGCCGCTTCGCATGTCGGCATAGATTGATATGGACTGCTTTCCTCCAGTGTGGGCTATGCCTTCCGGCTGCCATGACGGACTTATGTCGGCAATTTGTCTGAGCGGCACGGAAGTATTTGGTATCGAGGTTGTTATATTGAGGTTGCCGAGGTCATTGTATTGCATTCCCGCCCCAACTCCGCTGCTATAGAAGTTGATTGGGATTGATTTTCCGCCCTCCCATATGTTCGCTGCCGTCTGTCCGCCGAGTGAACTTGCAATCGAAAGCGACATAAGGGCTCTGTTCACACCGAGTCTTGTCGCCTCGTCTTCGTGCAGGTCAACGGAAACTGTGGAAATACTGCGGTCGCTGTCAGAGTGAATCCACTTGAGGCAGTCATCCATATCGGCGAGCATGAAGGCTTTCAAGGAGTCTGCAAGAGCGCTTGCACGGGCTATCCCATCTCCTTTGAATGTTATGGCTACCGGAGCAGTCACTCCTTGATAATCAAGTTGCTTGAATCTAATTTGGGCCTGTGGGAACCAATATTCGTATTTTTTTTCATAATCCCGAATCACGGCTTCCGTGGCTTTGGGACCACGTGTGTTGACGATGAGCTGGGCAAAGGCTTCGGAAGGAATTTTTGGACCATAGGTTGCATGAAAGCGGGGCGCTCCCGTGCCGATGAATGAAGTTACGCTTGTAATCCTCCTGTCGGCAAGGAGTATTTTTTCAAGTGAGTCTGTTACCTGCTGTGTCGCTGCCAGAGTGGAGTTGGGTGAAAGATTCACCTCAATTGCAAAAAACTCCCTGGCAGCCATAGGCATCATCTGGATGTTCAATTTGGTGAAAAGAAAACCTCCGAGCACAACGGAAGCCACTGCGCAGCCTACTGTCCACCCCGGATGACAGAAGCAAATTTTCTGCAGGGCTTCATAACCTTCCTGCATGAGATCGAAGAATTTCTCCTGGATGCGCGCAAACCAGCCCTTCTTCTGCTCTGAAAGCGGTTTTATGAACATGACTTCAAGCGAAGGAACGACACATACTGCATATACCAGCGACGCACCCAGAGCAATGGCGATAATCCATGGGAACATACTCACGAAGTCTCCGAGATAGTCTGTAATGATGCCCAGCATCGGGAAGAACATCGCGCTGATTGAGGCGGTCGAAAGGAGCATCGGGACAAAAAGTTCTTTCATGCTCTCCTGAGCCGCATCTATTTTCCCGAATCCCTTGCCTATTTTGTCCATATATCCGTCCATCGTGATGACAGAGTCGTCCACAATCATTCCCAGAACCACAATCAGGGCGGCGAGAGTCACGGTATTAAGGTCCATCCCCATAATGTACATGACGGCAATTGAGGCGGCCGTGCAGACCGGCACTCCGGAGGATGCAATCAGAGCCGATCTGATGGGGAAGAGCATAAGCATCACGATGATGACCACCAGCATGGAAACAAGAAGGTCCCTTAGGAAAGACCACACTGAGGTATCCACAACCTTCGGCTGGTCGGAAACTTTCGAAAGGTGCACGCTTTCCGGAATTTCTCCCTTGAATTCTTCGAGAAGCCTGTCAACTTTTTCTCCGAAAGCCACGATATTGTTTCCGGAGCGCATCTCGACTGAAATCACCAGTGCATTGCGTCCGTTGTATTTCACAATTGACGACGGATCTCTGTAGCGGCGTTCAATTGTCGCTATGTCCTTGAGCCTGAGCGTTCTGCCTTGTGGATCTGACCAGATTGCCCTCTCTCCGATTTCCTGCTCGATGCTAAGTTTCCCTTCTATATGGATTGGAGCGCTGATGTAATCGGTCCTGAAACGGCCGCTGATTGTCTGCAGGACTGCATTCTTGTAGTCCAGAGTCATAATGGCGGAGTTCACGCCGTAGGAAGAGAGCCTGTCCTTGTCTATGGTGACTGCAATTTCTTCCTTCTGTTGTCCGAGTACTGTCACGTTTGCAAGTTCGGGAATCTCATACAGCCTTTCCTTCAGAGAGCAGGCGTACTGCTCCAGCTCGTTATAGCTTTTGTCGTCGGAATCCATTGCAATCAGAATCGAAGAGACGCTGCTGAATTCGTCAAGTACCTGGATTGCAAGCACTCCGGAGGGGAAAAGCATGCGCGAAGCATTAAGTTTCAACTTGATTTTTGCCCAGATTTCATTCTTCTCCTCAGGCTCGCAGTCGAGGTTTACATAGATGTAGCAGATTCCGTCCTGAGTGTAGGAATAGGATGAGCGCTTGACTTCTGGGAATTTGAAAAGGAGTTCTTCCAAAGGGCGGGTGAGCTGCTCTTCAACTTCTTTTGCGGTGGCACCTGGATACACTCCTGCCACCAGTCCGTCCTTGATTTCGAAAGTCGGGAACTCATCCTTGTTGATGTTGAGCAGTCCCCAGATTCCGAAAACAACAAGGATACTGACCAGGAAGAAGATAATTCTCCGGTAGCGTATTACGCTGTGTATGAAGCCGTTGTTATTTTTCATGCCCTATCTGACTTCTTCCGTCCTGACCTTCATTCCGGTGCTGACTCTGTCACCGCCACGGACAATGAGGACATCCCCTTCTTCAAGACCGGCAGTGATGGTTACCCCATCTGCAATGTAACCTCCTGTAGTGACAGTTTTCTTGACCGCTCTGCCATCTTCGACCGTCCAAACGAAACGTCCCTGCATGTCCGTGCCGATTGCATCGGAAGGGACGATGATGGACTCGACGCTCCGGTCGCGGATGATTCTCACCCGGCAGACCATTCCGCTCATGAGGCCGGAGTTGTCTCCTATTATGCTGAGAATGCATGGGTAGGTGTGTGAAAGTGCCGTCGCCATGACTCCTTTGGAGGAGACTTTTGCGCTGAGGCCGCTCCGCCCGATTGCCGGAATCTCAACTTCGGCCTTCATGCCTGTAGTGATTTTCCCGATTTCGGTTTCGGGTACATGGATGCTGATTTCAAGGGAAGATACATCGGCTATCTTCATGAGAGGACTCCCGGGAGCAACGTTTTCCCCGACTTCGGCCATAATGTCACAGACAGTCCCGCGGAAAGGCGCCTTGATGCGGCAATCCTCAAGAGAGGCCTCAGAGGAGGCTGCGAGTGCGCGGGCTTTTGCAAGATTGGTCTCCATCTCGACCATCTTCACAGGCGGAACAGTTCCGCTCTGGTGGACTTTCTGCATCCTTTCATATCCGTCTTCGGCCTGGCGCAGGTTTGCCATGGCAATCTCATGCGTGTTTCGGATGTTTTCAGATTCGATTTCGGCAAGGATTGCACCTTTCTCAAAACTGCTTCCCACCCCGGCGTTCATTGCTGAAACAACTCCGTTTCCGGGTGCTGAAATGATGGCTGTCCTGGATGCCACAACCTCTCCGACATAAGTCGAGACAACATCCACGGCAACTTTGGAAACGGTTTGTATACCGACTGCAACAGGCTGTCTTTCAACTTGTTTCCTTCCTGTCCTCTGCTTACATGAAGCCAGCGTGGCAATAACTGCAAGAAGAGCTATTGCCACAGCCGGAAAGGATATGTGTCTTTTGTTCATTGACTGTCAGAAGATATTGTCTTACAGAGTATTCTTCGGACGCATCTGAGGGAAGAAGAGTACATCCTGAATGGTGGTCTGACCGGTCATGAACATGGTCAGACGGTCGATGCCCATTCCGAGTCCCGATGTAGGAGGCATGCCGTACTCGAGCGCGCGTACGAAGTCGTAGTCTATGAACATTGCCTCGTCGTCACCCTTGCTCTTGAGGGCAGCCTGCTCTTCGAAACGCTCAAGCTGGTCGATAGGGTCGTTCAGCTCAGAATATGCATTTGCAAGTTCTTTTCCGCAGACGAAGAGTTCGAAACGTTCGGTCAGCGAAGGATCCTCGCGATGTCTCTTGGTAAGAGGCGACATCTCGACAGGGTAGTCGATGATGAAGGTAGGCTGGATGAGCTTATCCTCGCAATATTCTCCGAAGATTGCATCGATGAGCTTGCCCTTGCCGAATGAAGGGTCAATCTCGACATGAAGCTGCTTGCATGTTTCGCGGAGCTGGTCCTCATCCATTCCCTTTACGTCAACTCCTGCATATTCCTTGATTGCCTCAAGTATAGGCAGGCGGCGGAACGTGCCTCCGAAGTCAACCTCGTGCTCGCCGATTTTTACGGTTGTGGTGCCGTTGACCTTGAGAGCAATCTTCTGGAGCATCTTCTCCACGAACTCCATCATCCATATATAGTCCTTGTATGCAACATAGATTTCCATGCAGGTGAATTCCGGATTGTGGGTCTTGTCCATACCCTCGTTGCGGAAGTCCTTGGCGAATTCATACACTCCGTGGTAACCGCCCACGATGAGCCTCTTGAGGTAGAGCTCGTTTGCAATCCTCAGGTAAAGAGGAATGTCCAGAGCATTGTGGTGGGTGATGAACGGCCTTGCAGTCGCTCCGCCCGGGATGCTCTGCAGGATAGGAGTTTCAACTTCAAGGCATCCTGCCTCGTTGAAATACTCGCGCATTGTTGCTATAATCTGGCTTCTTTTGATGAAAGTATCTCTCACTGAAGGATTTACAATGAGGTCAACATATCTTTGCCTGTATTTGAGCTCCGGATCGGAGAACGCATCGAACACTTCTCCGTCTTTTTCCTTGACGATAGGGAGTACGCGCAGCGATTTGCTCAGAAGGGTGAGCTCCTTTGCATGGATTGAAAGCTGGCCGGTCTTGGTGATGAATGCAAATCCCTTGATTCCGATGATATCACCTATGTCAAGGAGCTTCTTCCATACGGTATTGTACATGGTCTTGTCTTCGCCGGGACATATTTCGTCGCGGTTGATATAGACCTGGATACGTCCCTTCTCATCCTGGATTTCGCCGAATGATGCAGCTCCCATAATCCTTCTTGACATGATGCGGCCTGCAATCACTACATCCTGGAAATTATTCTTCTCAGGATCAAAGCCCGCTTTGATTTCGCTTGTTGACGTATTTATCGGGTAAAGTGGTGCCGGATATGGCTCGATTCCGAGTTCTCTGAGCTTGGCAAGTGATTCCCTGCGCAATTGCTCTTGCTCGTTGAGGTTGTTGATGCTCATAGTATATGTTTATTATTGTTATTGTCAAATAATTATCTGATTCCACGCACTTTTGTGCAGCCTGCAAAGTTACCGAAAAAATGCGGAATAATCAATACTATGGTTATAGCCGGAAGGGCTGGTTACATTTATCCATCCGTAAGGGGAGTTGTAATATTTAATTTGATAAAATTAATCGAATGTTTCTTTATTCGAACAAAAAAGTTTATCTTTGTATGCTATGGCTATTGAAAAGAAGTGGATATTGAGGGAAAATGCTGATGCTGAGACTGTCAGCCAGTTGTCTTCTGAACTTGGAGTGGATCCGGTCCTGTCGGAACTCCTTGTCCAGAGGGGAGTCAGGACGTTCCAGCAGGCGCGTTCTTTCTTCCGTCCGGATCTGGGCAATCTATATGACCCCTTCCTGATGAAGGACATGGACAAGGCAGTCGAAAGGCTTCGCAAAGCTGTCACATCTGGAGAAAAGATTCTTGTTTACGGAGATTATGACGTGGATGGAACCACTGCCGTTTCCCTTGTATATTCCTTCCTGAGCAGTCTCACCCCGGATGTGGATTTCTACATACCCGAACGTTATGACGAGGGATATGGAGTTTCATATAAAGGAATAGACTGGGCGGCTGAGAACGGTTTCACCCTCATCATTACCCTCGACTGCGGCATCAAGGCCAATGAAAAAGTGGATTATGCCCAGGCCAAAGGCATAGACATGATTATCTGCGACCACCATCTTCCGGAGAATGAACTTCCAAAGGCCATGGCAGTGCTCGATCCCAAAAGAGAGGATTGCACTTATCCCTTCGATGACCTTTCAGGCTGCGGAGTCGGTTTCAAGCTCGTTCAGGCCTATTCCCAGAGATACGGCATCCCTTTCGAGACTCTCATTCCGCTTCTCGACCTGCTGGTTGTCAGCATTGCCTCAGACCTTGTGAGTGTAACCGACGAGAATCGCATTCTCGCCCATTTCGGTCTGAAACAACTCAATGGAAGCCCTCGGGAAGGCCTTCTGGCCATGATCCAACTCTCCGGACTTGAACCTACTCATATCACTATCGACGACATTGTCTTCAAAATCGGTCCCCGCATCAATGCTGCCGGAAGGATGGAATCCGGCAGGATTGCCGTCGAACTGCTGACAGCTTCGGATGCAGAGACGGCATTCCGCATCGGCACCGAAATCAACGAACATAATAACGAACGCAAGAACATTGACAGACGCATCACTCAGGAGGCTCTTGACATGGTGCGCAACGGTTCATGCCTGTCGAGCGGAAATGCGACCATCGTATATAATCCTCAGTGGCACAAGGGAGTGGTGGGAATCGTAGCTTCGCGCCTTGTGGAAGCATTCTACAAACCGACCATAGTCTTCACACAGTCACAGGGGGGACTTGTAACGGGTTCAGCCAGAAGTGTCCACGGCTTCGATCTGTATGATGCCATAGAAAGCTGTTCAGATTTGCTCGAAAACTTCGGAGGCCATCTTTACGCCGCCGGCCTTACTCTCAAAGAAGAGAATCTTCTGAAATTCTGCGAAAGAATAGAGAATTTCATTTCAGGAAGGATTGTGCCTCAGATGCAGACACCAGTTGTGGAAATAGACGCCAAGCTTAATTTCGCCCAGATCACTCCAAAGTTCCTCAGGATACTCAAGCAGTTCCAGCCGTTCGGTCCGGGCAATACTGCGCCTGTGTTCCTGACAGAAAATGTGTATGATAACGGAAACGGACGGAAAGTGGGTGCAGAGGGAGGACATCTGAAACTGGAGCTTATTCAGGAATCGCATCCTTACCACCATATTTCAGCCATTGCCTTCAATATGGCGGGATTTTTCGATCATATCAAGGCTGGCAATCCGATAGACATTTGTTATTCAATAGTAGAGAATTATTACCGAGGCACAGCCAATACTCAGCTCCGCATCAAGGATATGCGTGAGAGAGATGAGATGATCTGACATTATGGAACTGTTCACTTTTCCCGTTAATCTCATACTTGCGCTTGTATGGGGAGGAGTTATCCTATGGTTGTGGAAAGATTATAGGAGGTTGGCCTTCCTACGCTGGATCCTGAGTCCCCGAGCAACATTGTCTTCTATCCTGCTTTTTGGGTCAGGATGCCTTGTTGCAGGCTTTGCAGGTGTGGAGTGTACCCGTTCCTGGTGGTTTACAGCCGAACTTTTCTTTATGATGAGCGTTCTGGCATTCGTGCTGCTCAGAGGCCTTCGTGATGCCAGGGGAAGGCTGCGCTATAGATTCATACTCAACCATTTGGGACTGCTGACCGTCCTTGTTTCCCTTTTCTTCGGAGCTCCCGACAAGGATGTGCTGAGGCTGAGTCTGACTCCGGGCATGACTTCGGACATTGCCTATAGGGAAGACGGAAGCATGGACAAGCTCAGATATGAGATTTGTCTGACGGATTTCAGGACTGATTATTACGAAAACGGGGTGCCGGAAGTGTACGAAGCGACAATCAGAGTGGATGGCAAGACTGTCAGCCTGAAGGTGAACAGCCCTTATGCGGCCCGATTTGTCGAGCAGATTTATCTTGTATCTGCAAGCGGCCCCCAGGCGCAGGGAGGATGTGTGCTGCAGGTTGTACGCCAACCTTGGAAATGGTTGACTGTCATTGGTATAATACTTATGGTAACCGGCGCTGTGCTGCTTTTTGTCCAGGGCCCTGAAACTCCATACGGGCATAGGGATGAATGATTATGGTTTGGGATATTTTCATATATTTTGCCATAGCGGCGGTAGTTCTTTATGCCGCCGGTTCCGTTGTGGCCTGGATGGTGCCTTCTAAAGAGAGAGTGCTTCCAGGACTATCTGGAAAAAGTGCATGTCTAGAAAATATTGCTGCATCATTAAGTGGGATGGCAATGCTTGTATTCGGAGCATTCATTGTGGTTTTGTGGTCATCGCTGTCCAGACCTCCGATGCGCACACTTGGAGAAACACGCCTCTGGTACTCGTTCTTTGCCATGGCGGCTGGATTGTTCACCTATATCAGATGGAAATATAACTGGGTGCTCTCCTTTTCAGCAGTTCTTTCCACAGTTTTCATTGTAATCAACTGCCTCAAGCCCCAGATTCATGATGCCACGCTGATGCCAGCCCTTCAGAGCGGATGGTTCATCCCTCATGTGACGGTTTATATGTTCTCTTATTCGATTTTGGGCTGTGCTTTCCTGATAGCATTGAGGGGACTTGTCAAGAAAGATGAAACGGTATTGCAAAGTATTGATACACTTGTATATATAGGTCTTGCCTTCCTTTCTTTCGGGATGCTTTCCGGGGCTGTATGGGCCAAACAGGCATGGGGCGATTTCTGGACATGGGATCCTAAAGAGACATGGGCTGCCATCACATGGCTTTCCTATCTTGCGTACATCCATTTTCGTTTGCTGCATAAAGGCTCGCTGAAATGGCTGTGCATACTTGTGATATTCTCATTTGCCTGTCTGCAGATGTGCTGGTGGGGAGTGAACTACCTTCCATCCGCCCAGGACAGTGTACATGTATATGGAAGATAAACAACCAAATAACAATTAGCTTATGAAACGTTTTATTAAATGGTTTGCAGTTGCAGCTCTTGCCGTCGTAGCCGTGTTGGCGGTAATATACAGGGCTGTCAACAAGGCTCCGTCTGCCGATCTTTCACAGGCGGAAAGGGTGGCTGCAATTTTCGATGACGGAGGATGTATCAGCTGCCACAGTGATAATCCTGACCTGCCTTTCTATGCCGGGTGGCCTGTAATTGGCAAGATTGTAAAAGATGATGTTGCCCTGGGCTATCATATCTTCGACTTTACTCCTGTCAAAGAGGCACTTGAGAAAGGTGGAGATATCTCTCCCGTCAAACTTGCCAAAATTGAGAAAGTCGTTTCTGACGGTTCGATGCCTATGGCAAAATACTACCTTGTGCATTGGGGCAGTTCCATAACCAAGGCAAAACGCTCCATAGTGATAGACTGGGCTGCTGACCAGTGGCAGCAGAAATATGGTATTGCAGAAAAGATAGTTCCGATTGAGACCATCAGTACGGATTCTGCGAAGGTAGCCCTTGGAAACATTCTTTTCCACGACACCAGACTTTCTGTCAACAATACAATCTCATGTGCTTCGTGCCATGACCTTAAGACCGCAGGCGTAGATAATGAAGATGTATCAGACGGAGTGTTCGACCTTGAAGGAGGAGTGAATGCACCTACAGTTTTCAACTCAGTTTACAATTTCGTGCAGTTCTGGGACGGACGTGCCGAGACTCTTGCAAAACAGGCTGCCGGTCCGCCATTGAATCCTGTTGAAATGGGCTGCCAGTCATTCGATGAGATTGTAGCGAAACTTGTTTGTGACAAGGAAATGGTGAAAATGTTCAATGCCATCTATCCTGAGGGCATTACAGAAGAGACTATCACAGATGCGATTGCAGAGTTTGAGAAAACACTGGTCACTCCTGACAGCCGTTTCGACAAATATCTCAAAGGAGACCAGACTGCCATCAATGATCAGGAGAAAGCAGGATATGACCTGTTCCTTGCAACTGGTTGTGCCACCTGCCACAATGGCCCTATTCTTGGAGGTCAGAGCTATGAGCTGATGGGTGTGAAGGCCGATTACTTTGCAGAAAGGGGAAAGGAACTCACTAATGAGGACAACGGAAGGTTCAAGGAAACCCAGTGTGAACGAGACCGTCATCGTTTCAAGACTCCGGGCTTGAGGAATGTCGCTCTAACATGGCCATATTATCATGATGCCACAAGAGCAACTCTCGAAGAGGCTGTACGCGATATGGGAAAATATCAGTCAGGTGTGAAACTGTCTCAGTCTCAGATATCTGACATGGTTGCCTTCCTGAACACTCTCACCGGAGAATTTGAAGGACAACTTCTCACCAACGAAAACGATATCAACCGATAAAAAGAATGGGGCTGATCCAGAGAATCAGCCCCATTCTTTTTATGACAGTTTGTGGATAGCCAGTCCGCTTCGCAACTTCGGCTCAAACCATGTCGTCTTAGGCGGCATGATGTTGCCCGAGTCAGCAATGTCCACCAGCTGCTTCATCGACACCGGATAAAGAGCAAATGCAACAGCCATCTCACCGCTGTCAACCCTGCGGCTGAGCTCTCCAAGACCGCGGATTCCACCAACGAAATCGATTCTCTTGTCAGTACGCAAATCCTTGATTCCCAATATTTTGTCAAGGACAAGGCTGGAAAGGATGGTCACATCCAGAACCCCGATAGGGTCGTTGTCATCATATCTGCCCTCCTTGGCAGTGAGCGAATACCACTTGCCGTCAAGATACATTGAGAATTCGTGCAGCCTGCCTGGCTTGTATATATCCGCACCCTTTTCGCAAACATCGAAATCCTCTTTCAAAGCTTCAAGAAGTTGCTCTGGAGTGAGCCCGTTCAAATCTTTCACGACACGGTTGTAGTCGATAATCTTCAGCTGGCTGTCAGGAAAGGCCACAGTCATGAACCAGTTGTACTCCTCCTGTCCGGTATGTGCAGGATTGGCAGCTTTCTTCTCGGCGCCTACCCTTGCAGCTGCAGCTGTACGGTGGTGGCCGTCAGCAACATAGAATGCAGGAATCTCGGCAAACAGGGCAGTCAGGGCATCGATGTCTTCCTGATTGTCAATCACCCAGAAAGTATGTCCGAAGCCATCCTCAGCCACGAAATCATATTCAGGAACCCCTGAAATATAACGCGCAACTATGGCATTGATTTTTTCATTGTCCGGATAAGCAAAGAACACAGGCTCTATGTTGGCGTCCTGGATACGGACGTGTATCATACGGTCGTCCTCCTTGTCCTTGCGGGTAAGCTCATGTTTCTTGATTTTGCCTTCGGCATAATCATCTGTATGAGCACATACAACCAGTCCGTACTGGGTGCGTCCTTCCATAGTCTGGGCATATATATAATAGTATGGTTTGTCGTCCTGAACAAGCCATCCTTTTTCCTGCCATGATTTGAAATTCTCGACAGCCTTGTCGTATGCCTGCTGACTATGTTCGTCAATGATAGGGGAGAAGTCAATCTCCGGCTTGGTGATGTGCAGCAGGGATTTTTCACCTGCTTCCTTCTGCGCTTCAGCCGAATTCAGTACGTCATAAGGACGTGCTGCAACTTCTTCTACATATTGTTTGGGCGGACGAACCGCCGCGAAAGGTTTGATTCTTACCATTTTGTTATAGATTTCTCGACTTAGGCACTTCGTGCCTTCGCTCAAAATGACATTCGGGGTTATTTATTCACCTGGAATTTGGTGCATCCATCTTCAAAATACGCCACAATCTGGTGGGCTGCAGCGAGTCCGGCATTGATGTTGGCTTCGAGGGTCTCGGCTCCCATCTTCTTTGAAGTGGCGAAAACCCTGTTTCCAAACTTCTCATTCAATTCAGCCTGGCATGAAGCAGCAACATCAGTAATGTATTTTAAATCTGGCCTTTCCTCAAGTACCTTTATGAGTTCAGGCTCATTGATCACCTCTTTGCGGGCTGTATTTACAAGACATCCGCCCTTAGGCATCTTTGAAATCAGGTCATATCCGATTGAACCTTTGGTCTGAGGGGTTGCAGGAATGTGGAGAGATATGAAATCGCAGCTTGAATACATCTGCTCAAGTGACTCGGCAGGGATGACACCTTCATCCTTGATTCGTGCTGCAGGAATGAAAGGGTCGAATGCCATTACATTCATACCCAATGCCTTAGCCTTCATGGCTACGAGTCTTCCAACATTTCCGTAAGCCTGGATGCCGACAGTCTTGCACATAATCTCATGTCCTGTGCCAGGAGTGAAGCAATTGCGGGACATATAAATCATCATTGCTATGGCTAGCTCAGCCACGGCGTTTGAATTTTGTCCGGGAGTGTTCATTGCAACAATGCCCTTACGAGTGCAGGCATCAAGGTCAAGATTGTCATAACCGGCACCGGCACGCACTACGATTTTCAACTTTCCGGCAGCTTCAATCACATCCGCAGTCACTTTGTCGGACCTGACGATGAGAGCATCAGCATCTGCTACAGCCTCAATCAGCTGCGCCTTGTCCGTATATTTTTCCAAAAGTGCAAACTCGTGTCCTGCATTTTTGATGATTTTGCGTATGTCGTCAACTGCTACAGCTGCAAATGGTTTTTCTGTTGCTACAAGAACTTTCATAATCCTTATCTTTATAGGTCATTCCACTTATTTCTTGAGTTGTTCAAATTCTCTCATGCAATCAACCAGAGCCTGAACACTTTCGATCGGGCAGGCATTGTAGATGGATGCCCTGAATCCTCCGACAGACCTGTGGCCCTTGATTCCCATCATGCCCCTTTCTTTGGCAAAGGCCATGAATTCATCCTGAAGCTCTTCATATCCGGGAGCCATCACAAAGCATACATTCATGATGGACCTGTCCTCTTTGGCTGCAGTTCCAACAAATAGAGGGTTGCGGTCAATCTCTCCGTAAAGCAGGTCAGCTTTTTCCTGATTGATCTTGTTGATAGCCTCGACTCCGCCTATTCCCTTGAGCCACTTGAGGGTTTCACTCATTACATAAATTGCGAAGACCGGAGGGGTGTTGAACATGGATTTTCCGTCGATATGGGTACGGAGGTCGAGCATGGTAGGGATGTAATGGCTTACCTTTCCAAGCAGGTCGCGACGGACGATGGCGAAAGCCACACCGGCTGGACCTACGTTCTTCTGGGCACCACCATAGATCATGGCATATTTGCTGACATCCACCGGACGGCTCATGATATCTGATGACATATCGGCAATCAGCGGAACCGGACTGTCAATATCCTCGCGGATTTCAGTACCATAGATGGTATTGTTTGTAGTAATATGAAAATAATCCAAGTCTGTCGGAATCTCGTAACCCTTTGGAATATAGGAGAATGTCTTGTCTGCAGAAGAAGCGATTGCGTATGCTTCCCCAAGACCTTTGGCTTCTTTCAAAGCCTTCTTTGCCCAAACTCCGGTTTCAAGATATGCGGCCTTTTTCTCGAGGAAATTCATTGCTACATAGAGGAAACACATGCTGGCTCCGCCGGGCAGAAATAGTATTTCATAGTCATCTGGAATGTTCAGGAGTTCGCGCCAGAGCGATCGGCACTCATCCATTACGCTTTCCCACTCTTTTGTCCTGTGAGAAATGGAGATTACAGGCAGGCCTGTACCTTTGAAATCCTTCAGCGCTTCGATGGTTTTGTCTATCGCTTCCTGGGGCAGGATGCAAGGTCCTGCAGTGAAATTGTGAACTTTTTTCATGACTTCTTAATGTTTATAACCAAATTTGCCGATAAAGGTAATGATTTATTTATAATATCCCTCTTGTGTCTGAAATTTTTTCACAATAATGGCATAAAAGTGATATTTCGTTACCGTTATCTATTGTAGTGAATCTTGTTTTTATAGGCTGATGGTTTGTGATGCATTTCGGGTTCATGCATTTTGCCATGCCGACAATTTCCGAAGGCATGGTGAGTGTCTTTTTTTCAACCACCTTGAAATCCCGTATGATGTTGACAGTGGCTTTAGGAGCAATGAGCGCGAGCTTGTTCAGCTGCTCATCTTCGAAAAATTTATCGGCAATCTTTATGATGCCTTTCTTGCCCTGTGCCTTGCTTGAGAGGTTGATACCGATGGTGATTCTGTTGTCCACCCCTTTGAGGTTGAGAATGTCGAGAGCCTTGTAAACCACCTCGGCAGGAATGTGGTCCAGAACAGTACCGTTTTCCAATGCGCTGACAAGCAGCTTGGTGTCATTTGTATTGTTTTCCATATGATTGTGCATTTGAATCAATTGACATTTCCCGGCCGGCCTACCTGTATCCGAGCAGATAAGAAATGATGGCCATTCTCACATACAGACCGTTCTCAGCCTGTTTGAAATAATATGCATAAGGAGTGTCGTCCACATCCTGGTCGATTTCAGTGATACGTGGCAGCGGATGCAGAATCTTCATGCCCGGCTTTACATTATCCAGCATTGAGGCCGTAAGCCTGTACACATCCTTTACCCTTTCATATTCCATCGGGTCTGTGAATCTTTCCTGCTGCACCCTTGTCATATATAATATGTCACAGTCGTTCAGGTGTTCCTCAAGGGAATCAGTCTCCTCATATTTGATTCCTTTTGAATCCAGGAAAGCCTTGTATTCTTTCGGCATTTTCAGCTCATCCGGGGAGGTGAAAATGAACTTTGTCTTGAAATGCGACATTGCCTGGAGCAGTGAGTGGGTGGTCCTTCCATATTTGAGGTCTCCTACCATGTTGATTGTCAGGCCATCAAGCGTTCCCTGGGTCTGCATGATGGAGTACAGGTCAAGCAGGGTCTGGGAAGGATGCTGGTTGGCACCGTCGCCGGCATTGACCACAGGAACGGAGGCTACTTCGGATGCATATCTCGAACTGCCTTCGAGTGGGTGTCTCATGACAATCATGTCCACATAGTTGGATACCATCTTGATGGTGTCCTTGAGTGTCTCTCCCTTGCTCTGGCTGGTGTTGGATGCGTCAGAAAAACCGATGACCTTGGCACCGAGACGGTTTATGGCTGTCTCGAAACTCAGACGGGTTCTGGTCGAAGGCTCGAAGAAAAGGCTTGCTATCACCTTGCCTTCCAGAAAGTTCTGCACCTTGTTCTGCTCGAACTCCTTTGCTGTTTCCAGTACATGGAGGATTTCATCCTTTGTGAAATCTCCTATTGAAATCAAACTTTTCTTTGCCATATTTTAAAGTTAGTGTATTTCTTCCACCCGGCAGCCTTCAACGTCTGACATCTTCTGAATGAAGCTGTCCGCCAAAGTCAGCCTTACCACCGTATCCAGACTGCATTCCATGTCAAAGCGCTGGTTGTTCTGCGGCAGTGCCATTTCCTTCATGACCTTCATCACCGCATTCATGCTCATGTAGCCGAACACTACCCGGAAGTTCCTTGAGGCAATCTTTTCTACGATTTCGGCATTTGCTATTGCATCCGCCGTCGAAGTCTTGTATGCCCTGATAAGTCCCGGAATCCCAAGTTTGATACCACCGAAATAGCGTACTACGACAACGAGGATATCGCTAAGCCCGTTGGAGTCAATCTGTCCAAGAATCGGACGTCCTGAAGATCCAGAAGGCTCTCCGTCATCATTCGCCCTGAACTTGTCCCCCTTGTATCCAAGTCTGTAGGCATAGCAATGATGCCTCGCGTCGTAGTACTCTTTTTTGAGTGATGCGACTATCTCCTTGACCTGTTCTTCTGTTTCAACGGGATATGCCCGGGCAATGAATCTGCTTCCATTGTCCTTGAATAGACCATGCGCCTGTGCGGCGATGCTTTTATAAGAGTCCTGATTCTCCTGCTGGTTCATACGTAGATTCAAAAGTAGTGTTTTTTCGGATGAAATTGAAATTTAAGTGAGAATTTGTTGCAAAAATTGCTACCTTTGGCACCGCTTCAGGGCACTGAGCCCTGTATTTTGTCTAACGAACAAGGCTTAACAATTAAAAATCACTATGATACTGAAATATAGAGTTTCACTCCCCGGATTGAAGGGATTTGCAAGAGTATATGAGGTAAAGGGCAGTTCGTCTCTTTATACATTCCACAAGCAGATGCGTTCGGACATGGACTTCCCTCAGGACCAGATTGTACTTTTCAAGGCATTCGATGCAGACGGCGCTGTTTCTGCCCGCTATTCATTATGTGACATGGGCGCGGGTACGATGGATGAAGTCACTCTTGAGCAGTGCCATAAAAAAGGCGAGGATTCATTCATATATTTCTACGATACCACCAATGTAAAAAGCGTACTTGTCAATTTCGAAGGAGAAGCTCAGGCCCGCAAGGGTGTAATCTATCCGTTGCTGGTTGAGTCAAAAGGACCGAATCCAATCGAGTTTGAAAATGGCTATGTGGCTTTCGAGGACTTGCCTGACGATAAGAAGAACAAGATTTCAGATGATGATTTCGACGATGATGATATCGATGACGATGAGGAAGACGACATCGATGACGACACCGAAGAAATCTATGATGAGGATGAAGACGACGAATAAGCTGATAATAATCCTGGGACCCACAGCAGTCGGCAAGACTGATTTCAGCATTGAGACGGCTATTGGATACGGCTCTCCTGTGATTTCGTGTGATTCCCGTCAGATTTATAAGGAAATGTCCATTGGCACGGCCGTGCCTTCGCCGGAGCAGCTTGCTGCTGTCCGGCATTATTTTATTCAGTCCCATCCCGTGGACCAGCTATATACTGCGGGCATGTATGAGATTGAGGCTCTGAAGCTTATCAGGGAACTGTTTGCTCAGGGACATGAAACTCTGGTCATGGCAGGTGGCTCGGGATTCTACATAGATGCACTTGTCAATGGTCTGGATGATTTTCCAGCTGCTGACCTTGAACTAAGGGAGAATCTTACACGTCGCCTGAAGGAGGAGGGTGTCGAATCTCTCAGACTGGAGCTGAAGTCCATGGATCCCGAGAGTTACAATACAATCGACATAGCAAACGGCCAGAGGGTGGTCCGTGCTCTTGAGGTGTGTCTTGCCACTGGCCGGCCCTTCTCTTCTTTCAAGACCTCCCCAAACAGGAAACGTGAATTTGAAATCGAGAAAATAGGGCTTACACGACCCAGGGACGTGCTTTACGACAGAATCAACAGGCGTGTGGTGCAGATGATTGATGACGGTCTGGTCGAGGAAGTGCGTTCACTTGAGAAGTGGCGCAACCTTGCTGCTTTGCAGACCGTAGGCTATAAGGAAATATTCCAGTTCTTTGACTATCAGGCAGGTCTGGTGCCTGAACAAGTGCCCGGGACTCCTGGAGACGGACCAGTAAGGAATCTGGACAGGGCAGTGGAGCTCATTCAGCGCAATACCCGGCATTATGCCAAGAGGCAGCTATCTTACTGGAACAGGGATAAATCCATCCGCTGGATGGAGTTGTAGGGCCAATGCAGGTTTCGATTCGCGGATAAGGTCAATTGGCAACTTCACAGAGAAATTTGATACGCACAAGACGGACTTCCATCTCGTCATAATCACTGCCGAGCTCCTCCATTGCCTCTTCGAGAGAGTCAGACTCAGCCTCTTCCTTGAAATAGTCATAGATTTCCTCCACCACATCCTCGTCAAGAGTCTGGTCGATGTAATAGTCAAGATTCAACTTGGTCCCGGAGAAGACAATAGCTTCAATCTCGTTCATAAGTTCTTCCATATCAAGGCCTTTGGCATCTGCAATGTCTTCAAGCGGGAGTTTTCTGTCCACACTCTGGATGATGAATACCTTGTTGGCGGACTTGTTGACTATGGATTTGACTACAAAGTCATCAGGGCGGATAATCTCATTTTCTTCGACATACTTTGCAATCAGCGACATGAACTCTTTTCCGAACTTTCTTGCCTTTCCTTCTCCTACACCCTGACAATTCTTCAATTCATCAATGGTTATAGGATAGGTAATGGACATATCCTCAAGCGACTGGTCAGAGAAAATGACCCAAGGCTGGAGTTTGAGCTTGCGTGAGAGATCCTTGCGCAAGTCCTTCAGCATCGCCAGAAGCTGTTCGTCACCACCACCTCCTCCACGCACAGCACCGGCCTGGATGGTGGCATCGTCATCATCATCCTCTCCTTCTGCGAAGACCCGGTCTTCGGTAAGCATGAGGGTATGTGGCTTCTCAAAGAATTCCTCGCCTTTGTCAGTGACGCTTATAAGTCCGTATGATTCGATGTCTTTGTTAAGCAGATGAAGAATCATGCCCTGATGTATCACCGCATCCCAGAACCTCGCGGAATGTTCCTTGCCTGCTCCGAAGAATTCAAGCTTGTCGTGCTTGTATGATTTGATGATGGCATTGGCTTCACCGGCAAGAATGTTTGCAAGGTGTTCCATCTTGAAGTGCTCAGGAAGAGATTTTATGAGCTCGATGACAAGGGCCATCTCTTCTTTTCCGTCAAACTGTTTCTTCGGGTGGAGACAGTTGTCGCAAGCTCCACAGTTGTCCACATTGTATTCTTCGCCGAAGTAGCTTAGCAGCAGTTTCCTGCGGCATGAATTGGATTCTGCATATGCCACGGTTTCCATGAGCAGCTGCTTGCCGATTTCCTGCTCGGCCACAGGCTTACCCTGCATGAATTTCTCAAGTTTCTGGATGTCTTTGTAGCTGTAGAAAGTGATGCAGTGGCCCTCCTTCCCGTCTCTTCCGGCACGTCCCGTTTCTTGATAATAACCTTCGATGCTCTTCGGTATGTCGTAATGGATGACGAATCTAACATCGGGTTTGTCAATTCCCATTCCGAAGGCGATGGTGGCTACGATTACATCCACTTCTTCCATCAGGAATTTGTCCTGATTCTCTGCCCTTGTCCTGGCATCAA
>JALFNZ010000109.1 GCA_022774085.1 Bacteroidales bacterium | reverse complement strand
CCCCATCAGCAACGGGAAGATTGTTCCTCCGAACAGTCCCATGATCATAAGGCCGCTGACTTCGTTCTGGTGCTCCGGCTCATGCATGATTGCCTGAGAGAAAATGATGGAGAAAATGTTGGAGTTGCCATAACCGATCATTGCAATCATCACGTAGATGAACACATGGGACTGGGGATGCCCTACGACGGCAAGTCCGATCATTGCAACCAGAATCAAAAGGGCGGAGATTCCGAAGAAAAGCCTGTTGCTGACTTTGCGGAGAATATAAGAACCTGTAAAACAGCCTATTGTACGGAAAATAAAATATAGGGAAGTGGCAAATGCCGCATCATCCAGAGAGAACTCGAGACGTTCCATCAGAATTTTCGGAGCTGTGGTATTTGTTCCGACATCAATACCGACGTGACACATGATTCCCAGGAAGCAAAGCAGCACGAAAGGTTTGCCGAGGAGCTTGAGACATCCGATGATTCCGGTTGCTTTCGTATCTGCAGGAGTTTCGTCAATCTGTACGACCCCGAGCATCAGGGCGGCAAGAATGGCAACTACGGCATAGACAGGGAACAGTACCCGCCAGTCAAGCCCGAGAGAAGGGATTGCAGCTGTGGCGCCCCACATCGCAATATATGGAGCCATGAATGACGCGATTGCCTTTACAAACTGGCCGAATGTCAGTGTGGAAGCAAGCTTGTCAGGACTTACAATGTTGCTGACCAATGGGTTGAGAGAAGTCTGCATGATGGCGTTTCCTATACCGAGCAGCGAGAAACTCACAAGCATGACAGGATAGGATGACCCGAAAACTGGGATGACCAGCGATACAGCAGTGACTGCCATCGACAGAAGGACAGTGTTCTTTCTTCCGATTCTGTTCATCAGCATTCCTGTAGGGACAGAGAAAATCAGGAACCAGAAAAATACCAGGGACGGAAGAATATTGGCTTGTGAATCAGAAAGGGACAAATCTTTCTGAACATAGTTGCTTGCAATTCCGACAAGGTCAACGAAACCCATCGTAAAGAAGGCAAGCATCACAGTAATGAATGCTATTTTATTGGATTTCATTCTGTTAAAAGTTTCAGTGTGTTATTTCATCTTGGTTGTTGTCAAGGTAGTCAGAGGAGCCGAAGGGAATACCAGGCTGGTAAGGCAGACCTCTCCGTTGTTTCCGAATACCTCGATGCTTGAATTGTCAACGAATATCCTCATTGAAGTGAGTTTGCGCTGAACTGGTGCCGTTGCGACTGTTTTGAAATGAGGCGAGAAGTCCGTCTTTCCGCAGTTGCTGCGGTCGCAGCTGAGGGTCATAGCTTTCTGGTCGTAGGTAATCACGAATTCCTCACCGTTTTCATTAGCCAGGGTAACTATGCATGACCCGTTGATTTTCACCACCTTGTCCAGATTCGCGCCATCATATTCAGGTGCAGGACGGCTGCCCAGATATACCTTACCATTCTCTTTGTAAAGGAAAGGATCGCGGGCGATGGTGTTTGCACTGCGGAACTGCATCGTCGGAACGATGTTGGCATATTCCCAGTTGGACATCCATGCAATCATTGTATGACGTCCATCCGGAGCATTAGAGAAAGAAACAGCTGCATAGTGGTCCTTGCCATAGTCCTGCCAGAGAGCTTTTCCGTCAAGATACCGGTCCACATCATCCACGATGAATTTGTAGCCGTCGAAATCCCCTATGAAATACTGCGTTGCAGAGCCGCCGGAAGGACCGCCCGGATTAATATTACAGAAAAGTACCCATTTTTCCTCATCTGTTCCTTCAACCGGGAGCTTGAAAAGGTCCGGACATTCCCAGACACCGTCGTGGCTTCCATAGCTCTTTCCGAAACGGGATTCTTCCTTCCAGTCAATCAGATTGTCGGAGGTGTAGATTCTCATTTCCTGACCACATGCGAGGATGAGGTTCCATTTCCCGATTTCCTCGTTCCAGAACATGTTCGGGTCTCTGAAATCCACGATGTCAGAGGTCAGGATTGGATTGCCTTCATATTTTGTAAAGGTATTTCCGCCATCGAGAGAATAGGCCAGGGACTGGCTCTGAACTTCGCCAGCGCTTGTGTAAAGAGCGATTACTGCACCCTTTCCGAATCCGGCGGTATTGTCATGATCCACAACACAGGAACCGCTGAAAATCGCTCCGAGAGCATCTGGTTTCAGGACTTCGGGACGGTGTTCCCAATGGATAAGGTCAGAGCTTACGGAATGTCCCCAGGTCATATTGTTCCACATTGATCCATAAGGTCCCCACTGATAGTAAAGATGCCATTCTCCGTTCAGATAGAACATTCCATTCGGGTCGTTCATCCAGGCATATTCAGGCGTATGATGGTATGCCGGGCGGTATTTTTCCTTGTTTTCCTTGCTGAAATTGTCGGAGAGTTTCATCTTGCTCCAGCAGATTTCGCTTTTAGGATCCCGCCCGTTGGTCCTGTCAACGAAAAGGTGAATCAGAAGTTTTATATCCTCATCCTTCCATTCCTGCAGGTCAAGGGGTACGTAATAATCCACCGCGTCAAGAGCAAGGCGTACATTGATGGTGCGCTCAAGGGAATTGCCGCTTATTATTTTCACGCTTGCTTCGGGAGCCTTCTCCTCTATCGGGAGGAGAAGGTATCTGGCCTGTTGTGAAGATGCAATGCGAACGAGGGTATTCTCGTTTGAAAGTGGTTCAATGTCAATAGTTTGAGCTTGTAGTTGCAGACCGAATAGGAATATTGCGGCGATTGCAAGGATAATGTGGTTCTTCATATAATTAGAATTGTCCGTAACCGGGGTTTTGAACATAGTTTCGTCCTGAGAATTTGTATTGGTTATTGGTTATCGGGAGGTATTCATCCTTGCCGGAAGTAAATGAAACTCCCTGATAATATACTCTGGTATCTTTCTCTCTTTCAATGAATTTGTTCATTACTTCAGCTGCAATGCCCCAGCGTACAAGGTCGAAGAAACGCTCTCCCTCCATAGCGCACTCAAGACGGTTCTCCGTGCGTACTGCCTGCCTTGCCTGTTCTTGTGATATGCTTTCAGGATACAGACCAATCTTGTAGTTGGCTGCATATCCGCCGAAATCAGGACATGTACCACCGAAACATTTTGACGGGTCGGTCCAGGACTTCACATAATTCGAAGTAGCTGCACGGTTGCGTACTTTATTTATAAGCTGTACACCTTCTGCAATCTCGCCGAGTTCGATATGGGCTTCTGCCTCCCAGAGAAGAACGTGGGCATAGCGTATCATGTGCCAGTTCAAGGCGCTTGCTCCCCAAGGCCAGCCAGGATACATATCAGGCGATTCAGGGGAAACGACAAAGCGTTTGCTGCTGTTGAATCCGTATGTACCGCGGTCGCGTACCCACTGTCCAAGGCAAGGTGTCTCAGTATAGGTTTTCCAGGTTACATTCGGCCTGCCGATAATGAAGTCAAGACGTGGATCCACATTGTGGTCATAATTGGATATGATGGCCTTGTCTCCTTCAAGGGTGACTTTTGCAAAGTCCGGAAGCGACTGGTAATCAGCGACTGGAAGGCCTTCGGCAGTTGTCTGGAATGAATTTATAAGATCTTGTGATGGAAGGAAGAAGCCGTCGCCGTTGTACGGGCCCTGCGGGGTGTTCAGAAGGTGGCTCCAGTTGACACGTCCTGCGCTGTTGGAACCGTCGTTCATTGAATACTGGATGTCCCATATACATTCTTTTCCATTGTCATTTGCCACAAGGTCAAGGTCCTGGAAATCATCGAACAGCTCATATTTTCCAGATGTCCGGATATCACGGCACAAAGAAACCACTTCTTCGAGGGACGGTCTGTCAATTTTGACTACGGCATGTGTCCCGGGATCCTGCTCATAAGCCCTGTAGAGAAGTATGCCAGATAGGCTTTCGCCATGTATTTGTTTACACGGCCGATCTCAGGCTGGGTTTCAGGGATATTTTCCAGCGAAGACCTGATTTCATCTGCAATCTTGTCCAGCAATTCCTCACGGGAATAAACATTGTTCGGGGTAGTCTGGACGGTTGCGTCATCCATTGTTTCGTCATACCATGGAATCTGATTGAACATTCTCTGAAGTTCAAAGAAATAATGTGCCCTGAGCACCTTCATTTCTGCAATCCTGCGCTCACGCAGCGGCACCTGCTCTTCTGTGCACTGGTTCAGCACCCTGAGAGCGGAGTTGCAACGCTGTATGCTTACGCACAGATGGTACCATTTGCTGTCTGTCACACCGTCAGTCGCATCAAGGGTGAAGGTTTCAAGACGATGTGTTTCCCATCCGTCTCCAGTTCCGCCACCGCCTTTGTATGCGTCATCGGCACGGACTGATCCTGTGCTCCAGTGAGTCACCGGAAACCAGCAGACGCTCCAGTCTTGTGGATTTGGCCCCATAAGTGCCGCATAGGCAGCTGTGCAGAGCTGATCGGAACCTTCCGGTGTCATCAGCAGTTCCTCGCTGACGGTTGCCTGTGGAGGATTGTCCAGAAAAACGGATTCCTTGCAGGAGGTTATAGTAAGAGCGGTAATGGCCGCCATTATCATATATTGTGCTTTCATTTCTGTTTTAGTGTTTTATGATGGATTAAAGACCTATGCTCAGACCGAAGGTGAATGTGCGTGGAAGCGGATAAGTGTATCCGAGTCCTTCCGGATCAGCTCCTGTATAGGCTGTTATGGTGAATAGATTCTGAGACTGGACGAATACCCTCAGGTTGCGCAGACGGCATTTCGTGAGTACCTTTTCCGGAAGTGTGTAGCCAATGGTCATTGATTTGAGCTTGATGTAGCTTCCGTTCTCCACGAAGAAATCAGAAGACTGGTTCTCGTTATTGCTTCCGTCGGTGGTAAGTGCCGGGATGTTGCTGTTGTAGACACCTGTCCTTTCATATTCCTTCCAGGCATCATAAGCCTCAAGAAGGCGTGTAGAGTGGTTTCCGCTCCAGTATGCCCACAAGTTGGTGTAGAATTTTGAGTTATTCCATGCCTTGCGGACCATTCCGTTGAAAAAGAGTGATACATCAAGGCCTTTCCATGAAGCTGAGAGGTTGAGACCTCCTATGAATGCCGGCTGGTCCGATCCGAGAACAACCCTGTCTTTGGCGTTGATGATGCCGTCTCCGTTCGTATCAGCATATCTGAGTCGACCGACACCCGGATTACCGTACTGGACATCGTATTTGCTCCTATAGGCATCCACTTCTTCCTGTGAACGGAACACTCCCTCTGTCTTGAATCCGAGCCATGAACCGAGGGCTTGGCCTACATTGGAGATATCGTCACCGTTGCCGCATCCCCAGGTGTAATATACCTGTTCCGGAAGTTCAGTAATGCGGTTTTTGTTGAGGGCACCGTTGAAGCTTATTTCATAGTTGAATTCCTTTACATTGTCGCGCCAAGTCAGGGTGAATTCCAATCCCTTGTTGTTCATGGCAGCAACATTCTGGAATGAATATCCTCCTTCTCCGAGAACGGCCGCATAAGCCGGCTCGTAAAGCATGTCCTTGGTCTGTTTATCGAAAAGGTCAAGACCGAAAAGAAGGCGGTTTTTCAAAAATGCTGCATCAAGACCGACATTTGTCTGCATGGTCTGTTCCCAGCGGAGATAAGGGTTTCCGGAATGGGTACGGATTGTTCCCGCAGTGAGGTTCTGGTTGTCGCCGGAGATGTTGTATCCTCCATTGTTGATGTCATTCCTGTAAAGGGAGTAAGTAGCGGAGTTGTCAATCATGTCATTACCGTTGATTCCCCATGCGACCCTGAGTTTCAGGTCGTCAAGCCAGCTTTTGGCAGATGACATGAATTTTTCATTGGATAAACGCCAGCCGAGTGAAACAGAAGGGAATATACCGGAGTTGTTATTCTTGCCGAAGCGGCTGGATGCATCGCGGCGTACGGTTACGCTTGCGAGATATCTGTTGTCAAACGAGTAATTGACCTTCGCGAAATAGGACACCATCGAATAGGTGTTTGCACTGCCGAATACATTCTTGCCTGAAGTGACAGAGTCAAGGTAACGATAGTCAAGTTCTTCATATTCCAGGCCGGTGCCATAGCCTTTGAAATAATTGAACTGCTCTTTCTTTGCCTCCATTCCGAGAAGTGCCGTGAGGGAATTGCGGCCGAAATCGACGCTGTATTGTATCTGGTTTGTCCAAATCCAGTTGAATTGTTCGGAATTGCTCACTTCAAGTTCGTTGGTATTGACCGAACGTGCCCCTTCCTGCCATTTCGGTGTGAAGATGGAATTCTCTTCATTGTAGTAATTGACTCCGAAGTTTGAGCGAAGTACGAGATTCTTCACAGGTTCAACTTCAACATAAGCATTTCCAAAAATTCTCCAGTAAATATGTTTGTTGTTTGCTTCGTTGTCTGTAAGTCTTATCGGGTTGGGAGAATCATTGAGTACATCCACATATCCTCCTCCGAATGAGCCGTCTTCTGCATAGACCGGAACCATCGGCATCAGCTTGAACAGTTGTTCTTCTATTCCTGCAGGGTTGTTGTGTTTTGTCCAGCGTGTCACGGCAAGGTTCTCACCGATGCGAAGCTTGTTGTCAAGGAAGTGATAGTCTCCGGAGAGTCTGGTATTGAAACTCTTGTAATCTGTATTGCGGCACATTCCGTCATGGTCCATATAATTGACCGAGAGTGATGAACCACCATTTTCTCCTCCTCTGGACAGCGACAGGTTGTAGTTCTGCATCAGTGCAGTAGAATAGATTTCCTTAGCCCAGTCAGTATCAGCTAATTTCATTGTCTTGTTGCCGCTCTGGTAGGTTTTTGCTATTACCGGAATGTCACCGTTTCCAAAAAGCTGTGAGTTCGGATTATTGCCATTGTTGCCATTCTTGTAGGCCTGCCAGTAGCAATTTGCCCACTCTTGTGTATTAAGAAGGTCTATACCGGTAGAGAATGTCTGTGCCGTCAGGCTCATATCGAAGTTAACGCGGATTTCTCCTTTCTTTGCTCTTTTTGTGGTGATGATTATGACTCCGTTTGCAGCCTGGGCACCATAGATTGCGGCAGAGGAAGCATCTTTCAGAACCTGTATCGACTCGATGTCGGATGAAGCGACTATTGAACCAACATTGTCTCTTGTAGGCATTCCGTCTATAACATAAAGAGGGCTGGAGTTGTTGATTGTTGTGGTACCACGGACAAGAGTAGATGTGTTGCCTCCTCCCGGAGTTCCATCGGTTGTTACATTCATACCGGCAACCCTTCCCTGGAGTGCCTGCATGACATTTCCCGTAGGGACATCGGCTACATCTTTCATCTTGACCACGGCGACTGAACCTGTCAGGTCAGCCTTCTTTTCAGTCATATAACCTGTCACCACGACTTCCTCAAGGAAATTGATGTCGTCTTCAAGTACCACGACCATTCCGTCGGTACCCTCCATATTTACCGTCTTCATTCCAACGGATGAAAACTGGAGTACTGTGCCAGGTGTTATTGAAATCTGGAATTTGCCATCGATGTCGGTAATAGTTCCTGTGTCAGTTCCTGGTACCATAACCGCTGCACCAATGACCGGTTCGCCATAGGTTTTGTCCAGAACTGTACCGTTCACGATGATTTTCTGTACGGTAAGTACTGTCTCTTGTGCGTGGAGCGTCAGACCGAGGATGGTGAATGCTATCGCACACGTCAATAATTTTTGCAGTGTTCTCATTGTTAAAACTTATGTGGATTAGTTATTTTGTTGCCCACATTTTTGTGGACTCTGCAAATATATCCTTGAGCAAGGGAAATGTTCGGAAATATTGTTACAAGTGCTCCCAAATTCGTTTCAGTGAAACAAAAATGAGAGCATTTGTATCATGATTTATATTTTATGTGTCTCGCGTGGAAGCTTGTTGAAGTAATCCCTGTAACATTTGGTGAAATATGAAGCAGAAGAAAATCCTACTCTATAGGCAATTTCGGATATGTTGAGAGAGGTTTCCGAAAGCAATTTGTCTGCTTTGGCAAGGCGCATCTGTCGTATCATTTCCACCGGAGACTTTCCCGTAAGGGTTTTGACTCTGCGATATAGCTGAACTCTTGACATGTATAATTCTGAGCTGATGTCTTCTACGGACAGTTCCGGATCATCCATCTTTTGTTCCACAACCTGCGTGAACTTCTGAATGAATGCACTGTCACCTCTGACATCTTTCCCTGCCTGTTCTGTTTCTTCATCCTCGTTATGACCGGTAATGGAAAGTTCTATGAGTCTGTCACGCTGTTCTTCCAGTTCGTCGCGCTGCCGTTCAACTTTTTCCTTTTCTGCCTGGAGATTCTCATACAGGTTTTTCTTTTGGACAAAGGCTCTTATATAGAAAGACAGAAGGATGACGATGACTATCAATGACAGGAGGATAATCCCTATTATGATCTGCTGAAGCTTGATTGAGTCGTGCATTGCACCTGCCTGACTATACATCATCTTCAAATAATTGCTCTGACGTACCACCTCCTCGTACTGAAGAAGAAGGATTTCTGCATTTTCATGAGTGACGATGCTGGATTGCATTATGACATCCCTGGCAAAGTCCTTCCCCCGGAGGATGTCGAGTGCAAGCAGAAGAAGTTCATCTCCACGAGTCGGATATATGGCTGAAGCCGTGAGAATGGTATCTGCCACCTGGCATATTCCATTACCAGGGAATGGTAAGGCATCCACTCCGAAATACAGGATTTCATTGTCAAGTCCGGCTTTCCTGATAGCATTCCGTGCTCCGACGGCCATCCTGTCATTCCCTCCGAAGACGGCATCTATTTTTCCATGATATTTTTGCAGAATCAGATTCATGGCTTCTTCCCCGCTGTCTTCTGTCCAGTCACCATATTCAAATCCTACTATCTTGATTTCTGGATATTGCCCGATGGCCTTGGCAAAGCCTTCATGCCGTTCCTGTGCAGGCGAAGATTCCTTCAGTCCTCCGATTTCTATCACATTTCCTTTCCCGCCAATTTTCTCGGCAAGGTAATGGCCAATCATTTCACCTATCTGACAATTATCAGCTCGGACGAAAGATGTATATTTGGATGAATTTGTCTTCCTGTCAAACATGATTACCGGGATTCCGGCATCATAAATCTTGTCGATTTCATCTGACATGAGGTCGTATTGATTCGGAGAAACGATTAGCAAATCAATTCCTGATGCGGCAAGACTGTCTATCTGATGCTGCTGGAGCTGGCTGTCGTCATTGGCTGATGCAAAAAGCAGGGTAACACCATCGTTGAAGTATGTAGCCATTTCCAGTTCTTCCTTGAGCTTCTGTCTCCAGGAATCTTCCGAGCATTGTGAAATACCTATTACATATTCGTCAGCCCTTCCCGCACAGGAAAGAACTGACAAGATGGTTGTTGCTGTCATCAACAGCCTGCGTAGAACAGTCATAAGAATCTTCAGGTTATCTCATTACTAAACTTTATTTCGTCATGAATACTATCGTGGCATCAACTGCGGTGGTGCCGTCGGTGCCAATAAACCCAGCTCCGTTTATGTGGAGACCGTACGTTGTTGAGGGATTTACAACAAAATTGAATGTCAGTGTCTCATTGTCTTCACTCCAAGAACAGTCCTTCAGCATTGATTTCAAGAAATGCTCCAGCAAGACGCCACACAACGGCCATAAGGTCAATGCATTCGTCATATACGAGTTCTATTGCGCTTCCCGTATCGGACACGGCAAAACTTTCCGAACTGCGTAACTGGCAAGAGAACAATGCTGCCGCCAACAGGCAAAGAGATAAAGCCTTCTTCATATATAAATGATATTATGCATCAATTGTCACAAAATCAGGATTTTGGACAAATCCTGATTTTGTGACAATTGCAAATATAGAATAAATTTTTTAGATTTCTACGCTGACGCTCTGGCGAATATCATCTGATGCACTTCCTACCAGAATATCAATCTTGCCATGTTCAAGTTTCCAGTCGCCTGAAACAGTGTCCCAATATCTGAGATCCCTGACAGGAATTTCCACTGTCACGACTTTTTTCTCACCGACTTTGATGGTCTGCCTTGTGAAACCTTTGAGTTCCTTGACTGGCCACTCAACAGTTGCATCAACTCTGTGAACATACACCTGTGCAACCTCATCAGCTGCCATTGCGCCTTCATTGGTGATGTCAAATGTCACTTTGATAGTGTCGTCTTCCTTATATGAAGCCTTGTCGGTCTTCACTGCGCCGTAAGCGAAATCAACATAAGAAAGGCCATGTCCGAATGCATACATTACAGGAACATTCTTGGTGTCGAACCATCTGTATCCTACCAGAGAACCCTCTGAATAATAAGCAGTTGAAGAAACTGCTCTCGGACGTTTCCTCTGTCCGCCAACATCCTGCCTGTACATGTTGCCGAAAAGGTCGCCCTCAATCTCAGCCTTCTGAGGATAGTTGTCAAGAGCATAAGCAGGTGAATCAGCAAGCTTTACAGGGAAAGTGAAAGGAAGCTTTCCGGAAGGAGCAATATTTCCGTAGAGCACATCTGCAAGAGCATTTCCCCCCTCAAGACCGTTCCACCAGCCCTGAACTATTGTAGGGATGCATTTCTCAACCCTGACAAGGTCGCATGGACCTCCGGAAATCATAACACCGACGATATTCGGATTTACGGCTGCAAGTTCCTCTGCGATTCTCTCCTGGTCAAGCGGAAGGTTGATGTTCTCACGGTCGGATCCTTCTGTCTCGATTGACTTATTGGTACCAAAGAAATAGATGACAAGGTCAGCATCCTTTGCAAGAGCTAAAGCCTCGGCAAGCATTTCAGGATCGGCAGGAGCATCAATTTCTGCTGCAATCTCAGGATGATTCTTCAGGAATTCAGGACCTCTCCAGAATGCGAACATTCCCATATAGTCCTTATATGCAGGAGCATAAGAAATTTCAACACCCGCAGGTTTCTTGTTCTGAAGGCCCTGAAGAGGAGTGACCTCATATACAGATTTTACACCAGCACCCATTCCTCCTGACTGAGTCAGGGCAACGGCATTCCTACCGATAACGGCGATTTTCCTGACATCCTTCTTAATAGGAAGAAGACCGCCTTCGTTCTTGAGAAGGGTAATTGATTTGGAAGCCACCTCGTATGCTGTTGCACGGCTCTCCGGAAGCGATGCAGTCTCAAGATTGCATTTATCATCAGGAATGGCCTCAATTGCAAAACGCACACGGAGAATCTCACGAACCTTGTCATCAACTACACTTTCAGGAACTTTTCCAACCTTTACAGAATCAATAAGAGCAGGACCAAGATAGTTGTCGCCTGTCATCTGTACGTCAAGACCATGAAGAGCCGCACCCATTGTAGAGTGAGTACCACCCCAGTCAGAGACCGTAAGACCACGGAATCCCCACTCCTTTCTGAGAATCTGGTTGAGAAGCACCTCATTCTCAGAGCAGTAGTCACCGTTCACCTTATTATATGCCGGCATGATTGCCATGGCACCGGCCTCCTTGACAGTAGCCTCAAAAGGTTTGAGATAAATCTCGCGCATTGTCCTTTCATCGCAGACAACATTCACACTTCCGCGGTTGAGTTCCTGGTTATTGAGAGCATAATGCTTGACGCATGCAGCAGTACCGGCATCTTGAACACCCTGAACATAGCCTACACCAAGAACCGCAGCAAGCATTGGATCCTCACTGAAATACTCATAAGTCCTTCCTCCCACCGGAAGTCTCTGGATATTCACTGCAGGACCAAGAATGATATCCTTACCACGGCGACGTGCCTCAGCACCCATGCCCTGACCATATTTATATGCCAATTCCTTTGACCAGGTCGCGGCAAGAGCCGAACCGGTAGGAAAATAAGTAGCGGAGTCAGTCACCCACCCGGCAGACTGGAACCCGTTCGGAACACCTTCTTCACGGATACCGAAAGGACCATCGGCATATTTGATGTCCTGGATTCCGAGTCTTGGAACACCCTCTGAAGACATGTTGGTCTTGCTATGAAGCATTTCCACTTTTTCTTCAAGACTCATCTGTG
>JALFNZ010000096.1 GCA_022774085.1 Bacteroidales bacterium | reverse complement strand
ATCCTGAGGACTTCTATGCAGATGAGGATGTGGTGATTACGATTTCTCACCTGGGCTATATCAAGAGGACATCCCTCACCGAGTACAAGACCCAGAACAGGGGAGGTGTCGGAATGAAGGGAAGCGCTACCAGGGATGAGGACTTCATCGAGCATATTTATGTTGCCAACATGCACAGTACCATGCTCCTGTTCACTCAGAACGGTAAGTGTTACTGGCTGAAGGTCTATGAGATACCGGAGGGAACACGTACATCGAAAGGCCGTGCCATCCAGAATGTCATAAATATCGAACCGGATGACAAGATCAAGACATATCTCAATGTCCGCAACCTCAAGGACGAGGAATATGTCAACAACAACTATATTGTCCTCTGTACCAAGAAAGGTATCATCAAGAAGACTTCGCTTGAGGCTTATTCAAGGCCGAGGACCAACGGTGTTATCGCCGTGACTGTCCGTGACTCAGACGAGCTTCTGGATGCTGCGATAACAAACGGTTCAAGTGAAATCCTGCTTGCAGGCCGCAAGGGACGCTGCTGCCGCTTCGATGAAAGTGATGCAAGAGCCATCGGAAGGACTGCATCCGGCGTTCGTGGCATCAATCTTGACGATGATGACGAGGTTGTGAGCATGATTACATACGATCCGGCTGCTGAAGATGCTTCTGCACAGAGCATTCTCGTAGTCAGCGAGCACGGTTATGGCAAGCGTTCCGACTTTGAGGAGTACCGCAAGACAAACAGGGGTGGAAAAGGTGTCAAGACATTGAATATCACCGACAAGACTGGCGAACTCGTTGCCATGAAGAATGTCACGGATGAGAACGACCTGATGATCATCAACCGTTCCGGACTCACTATCAGGATGGCAGTTTCCGACATAAGGATTGCCGGACGTGCAACTCAGGGTGTGCGCCTTATCAACATCAAGGACGGTGACTCGATTGCTGCCGTGTCTGCCGTTAACAAGAGTGAGGATGATGCTCCGCAGGCCATGCCGCAGGATGATTCCCCTGAAGCAGGCCAGGAAGGAACAGCTAACCATGAATAATAATCAGTAACCTTAATAATAACAGTATGAAGAAAATTTTGATCGCATTGGCATTGTTCGCTGGCGTACAGCTGGCTGATGCACAGGTAAAGAGTCCTGCAGACGCAATGAAGGCTGTTGAGGCCGCAAAAGCTGCTGCAGAGAATCCTAAAAAAGCAGAGAAGGTAGCTACATGGCTTAAACTCGCAAGCACTTATGTTGATGCGTACAACGCACCGGCCGGATCCCTTTGGGTGGGTGCTTCACAGCAGGAGCTCAAGCTCCTCATGGGCAACGAGAAGCCTGTTTCTGTAGTTAACGCTGAGCTCAATGGCGAGCCTTGCACAAAGGAAATCTATTCAAACAAAGAATTGTATTTCAATGGCAATGGCCAGCTCGTGCTCATCAATGTCACCAAACCGGTGTATCCGGATGCACTTGCATGTGCAAAGGATGCTTATGTAAAGGCTCATGAAATTGACGTCAAGGCAACCAAGACCAAAGATATCGCTGCAGGTCTTGAGGCCATCTCAAAGAAATATTATGAGGATGGTATGAATGCCTACATGCTTGGCAACCTCAAGGAGGCAACAGTCGGATTCGAGAAAGCTGCTGATGCTGCTGCAACTGCACCGCTTTCAAAAATTGACTCGACTTCCATTTACAATGCAGGTTATACCGCATGGGCAGCTCAGGATTACAACAGGGCTCTCACATTCTTCAACAAATGCCTTGAGGTAGGATATTACTATGAGGGCGGTGAGGTTTTCGCAAAACTTGCTGACGTTTATGCAAAACTCGACCAGAAAGAGAACTCAAAGAAAACTCTCGAGCAGGGATTCACCAAATATCCTGAGAGCCAGAGCATTCTCATCGGCCTTATCAACTACTATCTCGAGAATAACGAGGATCCTGACAAGCTTTTCGAACTTATCGACCATGCAAAGAAGAACGAACCTAACAATGCTTCACTCTACTATGTCGAAGGTAATATCTACAAACAGCTCGGCAAGACTGAAGAGGCTATCAAGGCTTACTATAGCTGCTCAGGCATCAATCCTGACTATGAGTTCGGTTTCATCGGCGCAGGTATCCTCTACTATGAGCTTGCTCTTGAGTATCAGGACAAGGCTCAGAACGAGTTTGATGACAAGAAGTACATGGCTCTCGTAGCAGAGTTCGAGAAAGCCCTTGAGAGCGCTTACGAGCCGTTCGAGAAGGCATTCAACATCTCAAAGGACGAAAGCATCAAGATCAACATTGCTGAGTACCTTAAGAATATCTGCTACCGTTTCCGTGAGAAAGATCCTAAATATGAGGCTGGTTTCGAGAAATACAGCAATATTGTAAAGGAAGGAAGGATTCAGTAGTCTAAGCTTTTTCAAAGGCTTTGACAATCTTTGATACTAAAGGGTGTCTGACAATATCTTCATTGCGGAAGGTGATTGTACAGATGCCCTTAATGTTTTTTGTCAGTTCTATGCCTCGCAGAAGGCCTGAATCGCTTTTATTCGGCAGGTCTATCTGGCTTGCGTCTCCAGTGACGATGAATTTCGCATCGCAGCCCATTCGGGTAAGGAACATTTTGAGCTGTCCTAGATTGGTGTTCTGCGCTTCGTCGAGGATTACGCATGCCCTGTCGAGCGTACGGCCGCGCATATAGGCAAGCGGAGCAATCTGGATTGTGCCTTCGGCCATGAATTCCTGCAATTTTTTCGGAGGAATCATATCTCCGAGGGCATCGTACAGTGGCTGGAGATATGGGTCGAGCTTATCCTTGAGGTCTCCGGGAAGGAAACCGAGCCTTTCGCCGGCTTCGACAGCCGGGCGGGTGAGGATGATACGCTTTATTTCTCTGTTTTTCAATGCCCTGACAGCCAATGCTATGGCTATGTAGGTCTTGCCTGTTCCGGCAGGTCCGATGGCATAGATAAGGTCGTTTTCAAAATAGGCTTTGACCATGTCCTGCTGGGTGCGGTTACGGGCCTTGATAGGTTTTCCGTCGTTTCCATATACGATGACGGCGTCGCCCCTGAGCTTGAATCTGTCAGGGGAGGCATCCTGGTCGAAAAGGTCCTCCACATCGTATGGGGTGAGGTTCATCTTGTGCTCACGTCTCTGAATCAGCAAATTGAGTTTTGTGGAGAATTCTTCGATATCCTTTTCATCCCCATCAAGCATTATTTCTGTACCTCGCGCAATGACCTTAAGGTTCGGAAACCATGCACAGAGAGCTTCAAGATTCTTGTTTGCCGCCCCATAAATCTCCACAGGGTCGATTGCTTCGAGATTGATATTCTTTCTTGCCATATATTATCGTTTGATTCTATTATATGTTTCCACCATTCTTTCATAGTCCCAGGATCCCTTCCAAAGGTGCTCCCGACCGATGAATCCCTCCACCGGCACGACGGTATATCCGTTGTTATAACCTCCTGGCCTTGAACACCATAGCCATGTAAGCTCCGGCTCCGGAACTTCAATATCCCCATTCCCTTTACGGATAATCCTGACAGTCGCCATCAGCTCCAGCTGGGTGTTGACGGCACTCATGTTCGATACTGCATTTCCCAGCGAATACACCACCTTCACCCCGTCTATTGTCTGCACATCCTGGACAACATGGGGGTGGGAACCGATGATCATGTCGGCACCATTGTCAACCATCCACTGTGCCATCTTCCTTTGGGCGGGCGAATGTGTCAATTCATATTCATTCCCCCAATGGGGCAGGACCAGAACGAAGTCAGCCTTTTCTGCCTTTTGGAAAGATGATTTCATCAACTCTGTGTCATTGAGCCTGTTGACTGCCGGGAAAGGGTCTGCTGAACCTGGATTGTTGGTCCCGTAAGTGAAATTGAGAATGGCTATCCTTATTCCTTTTGAAATGACAAAAAGGGGAGTGGTGACTTCGAGTTCGTCGCTGCTGGCGGCCAGACCGGTGAATTTTGTCCCGTATTTCAGACCGTAGTCCCTGTATATGCGGAGTGTCCTTTCGGCTCCCATCTTCCCTTTGTCCAGAATATGGTTGTTCGCACAAAGGAAAATGTCAAAACCGCATTCGGCATTGTACTGGGCGAAACTGTCCGGTGCGGAAAAACATGGGTAGCCGGAATAGGGCTCGCCTGCGAGGGTGAACTCCATGTTTCCTATGGCTATGTCGGCCTCTGCTATTTTATTGTGTATCAGGCTGAAATATGAACTGAAGTCATATTCTCCGCCTTCTTTCATGGCGGCCTCTATCTGTTTCTGGTGCATCATAATGTCCCCGAGCACGACAACGGTCACTGTGTCATTTTTATAGATGGGCCTGACTTCGAATGACCTTTCGGGAGTAAATTCAACTTTATCCGGCACGATTTGAGCATGGCATGCCGGCGCAACTTTCATTGATGCGGCGACAAGTGCTGCGAGGGCTGTAAGTATGAATGTCCTGTAATGGTGCAAGGCTTGCAATGGGTTATTGTCCATGCAAATATATCATTTTTATTTTGTACCTGATTATTAATTGGCTAAATTTGCGTGTTACACTATTGCGTAGTATTATGAGAAAGTCTTTTGTTCTGCTGGTCCTTACCGCTATTTTCACTCTTACAGGATGTGATTTTTTCCGGACGCTCGCCGGACGTCCCACAAGCGAAGATATAGAACTCCGCAAAATCGAAGTGTTGCGCGCCGAGCAGGCTATCCATCAGGCACGCATAGACTCTCTCAAACGTCAGGAGCAGATTCTGAAGGATTCCCTGGCGGTTCTCGATTCCCTTGCAGCCATTGATGTCATAAGGCAGAATGGAGGTACAATCCTCAATCCAACGGCTATGGGAGGCCTGTTCACTACAAAGCTTGAGGCCAGATATCACATAATAGTAGGTTCATTCAGAAGCCGGCCAAATGCGGAAAAACTTCTTGGAGAAGCGTCAGAACTGGGTTACTCGCCGATTCTCATAAGTTTCAGAAGTGGTCTGCATGCTGTCGGAGTATGTCCGTGCAATACTCTGGTCGATGCTTCTGAGGCGCTGCAGAAAGTACGCAAGGAGTCGTTCTGCCCTCCTGATGTATGGGTTCTCGTAAACGAATAAATACATGATCAGACATTTTGCAATCATTACCATCTTGCTGATGGCTTTTGCCGCCGTCGATGCATCAGCTCAGTTCCGTGACGGCTCTTCATATCAGGATTTATATGACAGTGAGACAGTCTTGTCGCTGAAAGAACATGTCAGGACATTGTCTTCTGCTTCAATGGAAGGCCGCAGGGCCGGCTCGCAGGGTGAGAAGGATGCCGCTGCTTATGTGGAAGCGATGTTTACAAAATATGGTCTCGACCTTGTCAGTCCATCGGGCGGAGATTTGTTCGGTATCAACATGGAAAACGGGGATACCCTCACCTCACGCAATATCGTCGGCTATATTCCGGGATATGATAAGAAACTGAAAGATAATTATATAGTTGTCGGAGCAAGGCTTGACAACCTTGGCATGGACAATATGACCATAGACGGAAGGAAGGTTGACCGAATATACTATGGTGCCAATGGAAATGCTTCCGGACTTGCTACCATGATCGAGCTGGCAAGAATTGTGAAAACCAATTCTGTACTGTTGCGCCGTTCGGTTCTCTTCGTCGCTTTCGGGGCTTCGGCGGACACTTTTGCAGGTGCCTGGTATTTCCTCAACAGGTCTTTTGCCGATGTTGACAAGATTGATTCCATGATCAATCTGGATATGCTGGGAACGGGCAGCAATGGCTTCTATGCCTTCACTTCATCCAATTCGGATATGGACATTCTGATTAATTCCCTGACAGCCGAACTTCAGCCTGCAAGACCTAAGATAGTAACTGCAGAGCCTTATCCCTCAGACCACAGGGCCTTCTATGCCAAGGAGATACCTTCAGTTCTGTTCACCACTGGAAAGTATCCGGAGCACAATACTGAAAAGGATGTCGAGTCCATCATAGACTATACGATGATGGAAAAGCAGCTCGAATATATTTACAATTTCACCTTGGCACTGGCCAACGCCACTTCTTCCCTGGCATTCCGAAAGGACAAGGCTCCGTCCAGGGGGCCTTCCTATGACGACGTTGTCGCTTATTATGATTGCGACATCAGGCCTATGTTCCTCAACAGTACCGAACCGTCACAGTTCTTGGAAAAATGGGTATATAAATATCTGAAATATCCGGAAGAGGCCGTGAGGGACGGTATCCAGGGCCGTGTCATGGTGGATTTCATCATCGGAAAGGATGGAAGCGTGTCTGATGTGAGGGTGCTGAAAGGAGTGTCGCCCGAACTGGATGCGGAGGCCGTTAAGGTAGTTGCAGCTTCGCCGAAATGGAAACCCGGAAGACTTAACGGAAATAAGGTCAGGACTTCAATGACCATTCCTGTTGAGTTCCGCCTTCAAAAGAAAGGCAAAGCAAGCTTTGGAATCAAGAAATAATATTATTTTTGCAAGCTATTTTTGATTTAACCCTATGGACTACAATTTTAAGGAAATCGAGACCAAATGGCAGGCCCGCTGGGCTGCTGAACACACATTCAAAGCTGAGAACGACAGCTCAAAACCAAAATACTATGTGCTTGACATGTTCCCGTACCCTTCAGGTGCGGGTCTGCATGTGGGACATCCGCTCGGCTATATCGCCAGCGACATCTACAGCCGCTACAAGAGGCTTTGCGGTTTCAATGTACTTCACCCGATGGGATATGATGCATTCGGACTGCCTGCAGAGCAATATGCAATCCAGACCGGCCAGCATCCTGCAGTAACGACCGAGACAAATATCAACCGTTACCGTCAGCAGCTTGACAGAATCGGATTCTCATACGACTGGTCACGCGAGGTCAGAACTTGTGACCCTGAGTACTATAAATGGACTCAGTGGGCTTTCCTTCAGATGTTCAACTGCTGGTATGACAATGCTCAGGCAAAGGCTCGCCCTGTAAGTGAGTTGGAAGAGGCCTTCGCTCAGGGTGGAAGCGCTGCTGTTGATGCTGCCTGCGGAGAATACAGGGAGTTCTCAGCCCAGGAATGGAATGCAATGTCTCAGAAGGAAAAATCTGAGGTTCTGATGGAGTATCGTATTGCATATCAGGGAGAAACATCTGTGAACTGGTGCCCTGCACTTGGTACTGTGCTTGCAAACGATGAGGTCAAGGAAGGTTATTCTGTACGAGGTGGCCATCCTGTAGAGCAGAAGAAGATGACTCAGTGGCAGCTGAGGGTTTCTGCCTATGCGGGCAGGCTGCTTGATGACCTTGAGGAGCTTGACTGGACAGATTCGCTGAAAGACATGCAGCGCAACTGGATTGGACGCAGCCAGGGTGCTGAAATGGTCTTCAAGGCATATAATGGCGGTCAGGAATATGATATGGTCATATTTACTACCCGTGCGGACACAGTCTTCGGAGTGACTTTCATGGTACTTGCCCCGGAGAGCGAGTGGGTTGAGAAGCTTACCTCAGAAGATCAGAAAGAGGCTGTGGCAGAATATCTTGCAATGGCCAAGAAGAAAACCGAGCGTGAAAGGATGGCCGAGACAAGGAAAGTGACCGGAGTATTCTCAGGCTCTTATGCTGTCAATCCTCTCACCGGTGACAAAGTGCCGGTATGGATTTCCGAGTACGTGCTTGCGGGTTACGGAACAGGTGCCATCATGGCGGTCCCTGCACACGACAGCCGTGACTATGCTTTTGCCAAACATTTCAACCTTCCGATAATTCCTCTTATCGAGGGCTGTGACGTGTCAGAGTCAAGCTTCGATGCCAAGGAAGGAATCATGTGCAATTCTGGTTTCCTGAACGGAATGACCGTCAAGGAAGCGATTCCTGCTGCCATCGACTATGTTGAGGCTCAGGGAATCGGGCACAGAAAGATAAATTACAGGCTCCGCGATGCCATTTTCTCACGCCAGAGATATTGGGGCGAGCCTTTCCCGATGTATTTCAAAGACGGAATCGCCACTCCGATGCCATTCGAGAAATTGCCTCTCCAGCTTCCTGAAGTTGACAAATATCTTCCTACTGAGACAGGTGAACCACCACTTGGACGTGCAAAGGACTGGACTTATGAGGGATATCCTATTGAGAAGAGTACTATGCCTGGCTTTGCAGGTTCTTCTGCATATTACCTCAGGTACATGGATCCTCACAACACTGAGGCTCTGGTAAGCCGTCAGGCAGATGAATACTGGAGGAATGTGGACTTGTATATCGGTGGTACAGAGCATGCTACAGGTCACCTTATCTACTCCCGTTTCTGGAACAAGTTCCTGTATGACCTAGGTTATGTATGCGAGAAGGAGCCTTTCAAGAAGCTCATCAACCAGGGTATGATTCAGGGCCGCTCCAATTTCGTTTACAGAATCATCAACACCAATACATTCGTATCTTACGGTCTGAAAGACCAGTACGAGACTACAGAGATTCATGTTGACGTGAACATTGTTCACAATGACAAACTGGATATCGAGGCTTTCAAGGCATGGATGCCGGATTTCGCAAATGCCGAATTCATTCTGGAAAATGGTGAATATGTATGCGGATGGGCTATTGAGAAAATGTCAAAATCAATGTTCAATGTGGTCAATCCGGACATGATTTGCGATACTTATGGTGCTGATACTCTGAGGCTTTACGAGATGTTCCTCGGGCCACTCGAGCAGAGCAAGCCTTGGGATACCAAGGGTATCGACGGAGTGAACCGTTTCCTCAAGAGAGTATGGAGACTCTTCTATGACAGGGACGGGCTGATTGTTACTGATGAAAAGCCAGGTGCAGATGAGCTCAAGACTCTGCACAAGCTCATAGGCAAGGTCCGTACCGATATCGAGGCATTCTCATACAACACCGCAGTTGCTGCCTTCATGATTGCCGTCAACGAGTTGTATGACCACAAATGCAGCAAGAGAGAGATTCTCGAACCTCTTATCATCCTGCTTTCTCCATTTGCTCCTCATATTGCCGAGGAACTTTGGGAGGCACTCGGTCATAAGGAGAGCATATCATTCGCCTCATTCCCTGAATACATTGAGTCCTATACAGTTGAAAACAGTTGCACCTATGCGGTTTCTTTCAATGGAAAGACACGTTTCACCGTGGAACTTCCTGCAGATATGTCCCGTGAGGATGTGGATGCACATGTCCGTGCCATGGACCAGACGGCGAAATATGTTGCCGGAGGAAATATCGTGAAGGTGATTGTTGTTCCCGGAAAGATTGTAAACATTGTCGTTAAATAAACGGAGGCATTTATGAAAGCCAACAAAGTCTTGTCGGTAATTTGGGATTATTTTCTGTTGACGCTGGGAACAGCCCTTTACTGTGTGGGATGGACATCGTTCCTGATTCCGAACGGCATAGCCAGCGGTGGGCTCACAGGTCTGTGCACTATCATGCAATTCGGCACCGGTATTCCGATCGGATGGAGTTTCCCAGTACTGAATGCGTTGCTGCTCATCATCGGTATATTTTTCCTTGGCAAGGCATTCGGATTCAAGACGATATATGTGATTGCCCTGTCTTCACTGCTCTTTGAAGTGCTGCCTCATTTCC
>JALFNZ010000079.1 GCA_022774085.1 Bacteroidales bacterium | reverse complement strand
GCTGTATGTCTGAAACTTTCACAGATGGGGATACCTGTAATAATTAACTATCAGTCCAACAAAGAGGCTGCAGAGCAGGTCAGGGATATGATCTTGGCAAACGGAGGTGATGCTTCACTCATGCAATTCAACGTAGCTGACCAGTCAGAGGTGAATGCCGCCCTGCAGGCATGGGAGGGAGAACATCCCGATGATTACATAGCATATCTTGTGAACAATGCAGGAATCCGGAAGGACAATGTAATGTTCATGATGCCTGACAGCGACTGGCATTCGGTAATAGATGTGACGGTCAACGGCTTTTTCTATGTAACAAAATGCCTGCTCCCGAAAATGATGATGCGAAAGCATGGCGGAAGGATCGTAAATATGACATCTCTTTCAGGTCTGAAAGGAATGCCCGGACAGACCAACTATAGTGCAGCCAAGGCTGCCCTGATAGGAGCAACCAAGGCTCTTGCACAGGAGGCAGCAGCCAGAAATGTAACCGTGAATGCTGTGGCTCCCGGTTTCATTGAAACAGATATGACCAAGGACCTTCCGCAGGATGAACTTAAGAAGCTGGTGCCGATGAAACGTTTCGGAAAACCGGAGGAAGTGGCTGACCTGGTGGGATTTCTCTGTTCTGATCAGGCAAGTTACATCACAGGGGAAGTAATAAGTATCAACGGAGGTTTATATTAATGGGACGTGTAGTAATAACAGGCATGGGTATATGGTCATGCCTTGGAACAACGATTGAGGAGGTGAAAGACTCCCTTTACAATGGAAAATCCGGGATAGGGATTGAAGATATAAGACTTGAATACGGTTATCAGTCTGCATTGACCGGCATAGTGAAAAAGCCTGTTCTCAAGGGACTTATCGACCGTCACCTCAGACGTGGCATGTCAGAGGAGGCGGAATATGCATATATGGCAAGTGACCAGGCCTTCAAGATGGCAGGCATCACTCAGGACTACCTTGATGCCAATGAGGTGGGCTGCATCTTCGGAAATGATTCATCTGCCAAGCCTGTAATCGAGGCTGCCAAGATCATGGATGAGAAACATGATACCCAACTTTTGGGCCAGTCATTCATATTCCAGGCAATGAACTCTACCGTAACTATGAACATCAGCACGATATTCAGGCTCAAGGGAGTGAACTTCACAATCAGCGCTGCCTGTGCAAGCGGAAGTCATTCCATCGGACTTGCCTATATGCTGATCAAGAACGGTCTGCAGAGCATGGTTCTTTGCGGAGGAGCTCAGGAAACCAATTTCTACTCCATGGCTTCTTTCGATGCCATCGGAGCATTTTCGAAAAATATGGAGGAACCATCTAAGGCAAGCAGGCCTTTTGACAGAAACCGTGACGGACTTGTGCCTAGCGGAGGTGCGGCTGCCCTTGTTCTTGAAGATTATGACCATGCAGTGGCAAGGGGTGCTGACATCATTGCAGAGGTGGTAGGATATGGATTCTCATCCAACGGAACATCAGTCATAAGCCAGCCGAGTGATGAAGGATGTATAAGGGCTATGCAGCGCGCAATGGATGATGCGGGAGTGAAAGCTTCTGATATCGACTATATCAATGCTCATGCAACCAGCACACGCCAGGGTGATATGTTCGAGGCCATGGCCATTGACAAACTATTTTCAGGCGAACATGCCCTTATCAGCAGTACAAAGAGCATGACAGGACATGAGTGCTGGATGGCAGGTGCAAGTGAGATTGTATATTCCATCATTATGATGCAGAACGGATTCGTTGCTCCTAATATCAATCTCGAAGAATGCGACGAATATTCAGAACATCTCAATATTGCAAGGGAAACCATTGATACAGAGATAAATACAGTTCTGAGCAACTCCTTCGGATTCGGAGGGACCAACAGCGCATTAGTAATCAGGAAATTATAAATTTTATTAGATATGGAACGTACAGAAATTGAAGACAAAGTAAGGAATTTCCTCATTGAGGAACTGGAAATAGAACCGAAGAACATCTTTCCGGATGCGAAACTCAAGGATGACATGGGAATAGACAGCCTTGATTTCGTTGACATAGTCGTTATTGTTGAAAAGAACTTCGGCTTCAAGATCAAGGCTGAAGAAATGGCAGGAGTTGATACATTCTCTAAATTCTGCGATTATATAGAGAAGAAAATCAGCTAACTGATGGAGCACAGAAATTGGGACGGATCGACTTATGGGAACGGATGGATGCATAAAATGCTCATCCGTTCCCTGCGTGCTATTGACGTGAGGGTCCTTTACCTGTTCTCGAACATTTTTGTGGTGCCAGTATGCCTGATACGGAACCCCAGCAGGAAAACAGCCTGGTATTATTTTAGGAATATTCACGGATTCAGCAAGCTGAAATCAGCATGGCTGACGTATGTCAACCACTGCAAGTTCTCGGAAGTAGTGATTGACAGATTCGCCATGTATGCCGGCAGGCAATTCGATGTGCAAGTCGAGGGGCTGGAGCATTTCAAAGCCCTTGAAAGCCGTGATGAGGCATTCCTGCACCTGAGTTCCCATATAGGCAATTATGAGATTGCCGGATATACACTTGTATCTGAGAAAAAGATGATTCATGCCGTGGTTTATGGATATGAGAAAGCCTCAGTCATGGAGAATCGCAACAGCATGTTCTCGAAGACCAATATCAGCATGATTGCCATGACCGAGGATATGAGCTATCTCTTTGAGATAGACAAGGCCATCTGTAAAGGTGACATTGTAAGTTTCCCCTCTGACAGATATATGGGCAATACCAAGACAATCGAATGTGAGTTCTTCGGGAAAAAGGCAAAGTTTCCGGCCGGGCCGTTTACCGTGGCTGCAATGCGGGGTCTTGATGTCCTGGCGGTCAATGTAATGAAGGTGGGCAGGAAGAAATATAAGATTTTTGTCACTCCCCTGCATTATGACAAGACGGCACCTCGCAAAAAACAGATTGCCGAACTTTGCGGAGCCTATGTGGCAGAACTTGAAAAACGCCTGACTGAGCATCCAGAACAGTGGTATAACTTCTATGATTTTTGGAATTGATGGAAAATGTATATACAGAGGATTTTCTGAGAAATATTGATGTACGCGACCTCCTTCCCCAAAGGGACCCTTTCGTGATGATAGACAGGCTCACTCATTTCGAGATGAATACATCTACCACGGAATTGGTTGTCAGCCAATCGAATATATTTGTCGATGATGGCAGATTCTCTCCTTCCGGAATGATGGAGAACATGGCACAGACATGCGCTGCCCGCCTTGGATTCTACAATAAGTATATATTGAAGAAGGAGGTGCAGGTAGGATTTATCGGTGCTGTACGCAATTACGTGATTGAAGAGCTGGCTCCAGTTGGCTCGACTATCAGTACGACGGTTGACATAATCGAGGAAGTCTTTGGAATGACCCTTGCCCAGGCACGCGTGAAATGCGGTGGGAAGGTAATTGCCACTGCAGAAATCAAATTGTCTGTAAGGAATTTGGAAAAGGAGGATGCCTGATATGGATGACAAGGCAGTATTGTCGGTGGAAAAGCAGTTCGAAATCCGCTTCAGTGAAGTGGATATGATGCAGGTGGTATGGCATGGTTCATATCCTCTGTATCTTGAGGATGCCCGTGAGGCATTCGGGGAAAAGTATGGCCTGTCGTATCACACCTATATAGACAATATGATATTCGCTCCGATTGTCAGGATGGACATCAACTACCTTCATCCGCTTAGATATGGAATGACACCGACCATCAGGATAACCTACAAACCGACGGAGGCGGCAAAAATCATTTTCGAATATGAAATATTCGACCATCTGACAGGAACGGTCTTCATCACAGCACAGACGGTTCAGGTCTTCATGGACAGGGATTACAAACTTCTTTGGTATAGTCCCGACTTTTACACTAAGTGGAAAAAGTCGATGGGAATTGGGAAATTTGCGATATGATACGGTTATTGTCGAGCAACATAATATCGCCTCTTGCATATAACACAGGGGAAAACTACCGAGCTGTAAAGTCCGGGAAGTCAGCCATTGCACAATATTGCAATTGGAACGGGATTCCTGACACTTTTGCCGGGTCGATCTTTACTCCTCAGCAGCTCGACGAATTGAAGATTGACGGCTATACCCGTTTTGAATCTGTTGCTATCAGATCCATCGAAAAAGCACTGTCAGGAGCTGAAACTGATATCACATCCTCTCGTACGGTGCTGATACTCAGTACTACAAAGGGTAATGTAGAGGAACTCTCGTCCTCCCCTTCCGGAGATGGAGCCTATCATTCCCCAGGCGCTGCGGCGAAAAGGATAGCTGCATATTTCGGAATGAAGACCGAACCTGTGGTCTGCTGCAATGCCTGCATATCCGGAGTGTCATCCCAGGTCCTTGCCGACAGACTGATCAGTTGCGGATATTACGACAATGCTATCGTATGCGGGGCTGATTGTATAAGCCGTTTTGTCGTATCAGGATTCCTGTGTTTCAAGTCACTTTCTGCCGAGGCCTGCCGTCCGTTTGATATCGAACGTCTGGGACTTAATCTTGGCGAAGCGGCTGCAACCATGGTTTTCACCAGGGATGACGGAAAAAGTAATGCATGGAGGCTTGTTTGTGGCAGTCTTGACAATGACGCC
>JALFNZ010000076.1 GCA_022774085.1 Bacteroidales bacterium | reverse complement strand
ACAGGAGATATTAAAGAAGAGTACAAGCCTTATATTCTCACCACCATCGTACAGAAGGGTGCATCTGCAACATATGCAGATTTCTTCAAGGCAAAACAGAGTGAAGGAAACGTATTCTTCTCGAAAATGGCTGAGACAGATGATTTCTACTATCCTTTGAAAGAGGCTTCAGGAGGATGTACCAATCTGTATAATCTTGTTTTCACTGAGAACAGCGACACATACATTGCCCTTGAACCAGCTGCCCAGATCGGAGCATTCGTATTCAAATCCATGGAGTGGGGATATTTCCCTGATGAAAAGCAGTTCATCCAGGTAAATAATAACCAGAGCACGGAGTTCTCGCCGGTAAGCTCTCTTTGTGAGAATGAAAGACTTGATTGTTTCATCTGCTTCTATGACGCGAACGGCAATGACACACCGCTTGCTGTCATCTATGCCGTATATGATCCGCAAGGAGGCAGTCTTCCTGCATCGGCTCCATTCTCATTCGCATTCCCTGATATGGTTGAAGGTGCCACTCTCTCACCTTATAACGGAGATCAGCTCAATTATATCAAGAACGAGACAGGAATCACCGACCCGAATTCTATCTGGGAACTTAAATATACTACACCAGAACCCAAAATGGCAATGCTCAATGTCCCTTTCATGCCTGACCAGTATCCTTGGATTGGCTGGGATGAAAATACATGGCTTTCATACGAGGTAATGTCAGACAATCAGATATACATTGATATGATAACCGACAAACCTTCAACCGATTTCTATGCGTTCAAGGAGAATGGCATGTCTAAGTATGTTCTCGTTTGTACTTTTGAACCAGCAAACTGATTAAATAATGTCAAGAATATTTAATAAATCACTGACGGCTTTCCTTGTCGCCGCCATCGGATTGCTCTCCCTCGCTTCCTGTGTGAGGGAGCAGCAGCCTGACAACCGCGAGAAGGATTACGGATATGTACAGTTCAAACTGTATAAGGAGGCCTCTTATGGAGCAGCCACCAAGTCTGTGGTCAGTCAGCTTGAATATCTTTCCCAGGCTGCCAAAATAAAGGTAAACCTGGTTTTTGGGAATGGAACTATTTCCCAGACCATGACCCTCGGAGCTGCCGACAGTGAGGCTGCCGAGTTTGGAATGAGAAGTGAAAAACTTCAGCTTCTGAGCGGAAGTTATGAAGTTGATTCCTTTGTGCTTTTCGACAAACTTGATAATGAACTCTATTACGGAGATTCCAAAGGTGCCGGATTCACTGTGGTTCCCGGAGGACTCGCAATATGTGACCTAACAGCCGATGTACAACCTCGCGGAAAAGTTCAGTTCAGGTTCGTCAAGGACTTTGTACCGGGCACCAAGGCTTCATCCAGGGAATATACCTTCGATGAAATCAAATATGTGACCCTTACCGTAAAGAAAGACGGCTCGTCAGACAAATTTACATTTACAAACATCAAGACCAAGTTCAAGATGGATTTCACTGACGGGGACAAGCGTACTTCGTATCTGCAGTGTGATACCTTGCTCATGCTTCCAGCCGGCAGTTACAAGGTGATGTCATATTCAACCTATGATTCATCAAAATACCTCAAGGAGACCAACAGTCTTCCTTCCGAGTCTCCGTTCACAGTAACAGACAATAATGTGACGGATGCTGATATCAGGATAAGCCTCAGGGAATCAGATGAATACATCAAGGACTACGTGGCTTTGAAGGAAATTTGGGAGGCCCTTGGCGGAAAAGACTGGTACTATAGCGGCGAAGATTTTCAGAAAGGAGTGAACTGGGACTTCAACAAGGATGTCGACCTTTGGGGTGACCAGCCAGGCGTAGAACTTCATTCCAACGGCCGTGTCGCTTCCATCAACCTGAGTGACTTTGGCTTCTACGGTGACATGCCTGCTGCAATCGGTCAGCTTACAGAGCTTGCGGTCCTGTATCTGGGTACTCATAACGATACAAATCTTCTCGACTATGACCCGACACTGGATTCAAAGAGCGGGCTTTCAAGGATGGATGCTCATAAGCAGTACATGAAACTCATGCATCCGGCGACGCAGATGTCTGAACCGGTGGCAAGGGCTCTTATGGAGAACAATATCTCCATTCCGGAGATTGAATTGTACAAGAGTCTGTCCGAGGATGAAATTATCGAGAAAGGCTCAGGCAAGATGAGAATCAAGCCTATGGACATGGTGCATGGCAAGAAATGCAACGGACTGAAGAGTCTGCCTAAGGAAATCGGTCTGCTTGTGAATCTGGAGAAACTTTTCATTGCCAACGGAGACCTTGAGTCCATACCTGCTGAGGCTGCAAATCTTGATGCTATCACAGACCTGGAAATATACAACTGCTCTGAAATGAAAGAATTCCCTATGGCCATAACTCAGATGGCTTCATTGGAATCCCTGAACCTTTCGAACAACTCCCAGTGGTCTTCTGATGAGATACTTAAAGGTATGAGAGCACTTTCAAGCGGTGAGGCGGCAAAGAATATCCAGATTATCTACCTCACAGAAAACAATCTTGAGGTCGTACCAGAGGAATTCTGCAATATGGAAAAACTGGGCCTTCTGGACCTTTCAAAGAACAAGATTCACACAATCGAGAAAGCATTCGGAAAGGATATCAATCCTGTGCAGATGTGCTTTGACTATAACTGTCTGAGCAGCCTTCCGACCGTGGAGATTGACGGAAAGACCATTTTCTGCCAGACAGATGATGTGGAATCTTTCTCATTCAAGTATAACAACTTCACGGAGTTCCCTGACATCTTCAGTTCTGATTCGAAATATGTGATGAAGTCCGTTGATTTCTCTTTCAATCAGATTACCGGTTTCCAGCATAATGCAAACGGTGGTACGGCTTACCAGGGCATTAAGGTTGAAACTCTTACTTTGAGCAACAACCCGATAACCACCTATCCTCTGGAGCTGGCACAGAGTAACTCCACAGTTGCCAATATCAATGTGAGAGGTTGCAATATGAATGCTATTCCGGAAGGCAGCTTTACTTATGAGAAGGCTGTGAACATCACTTCAATTGACTTCTCATACAATGAGCTGACAGACCTTCCATCGGAATTCCACGCCGGCAACATGCCATATTTCTATGGCATAGACCTTTCATACAACAGATTTTCAAAGTTCCCGTTCGAGCCTTTTGACAGTGCTTATCTTACAGTATTCGGAATCCGCGCACAGAGGGATGCCAATGGAAAGCGCTGCCTGTCACAGTGGCCTACAGGAATGTTCAACCACAAGGGCTTGAGAGGATTCTACATCGGATCCAACAACCTTGGCAAGATCGACGATACCATTTCCACACTGATATACTACCTCGATATCAGTGACAATCCGAACATTGTCTTTGATGCATCCGGCATTTGTTCAGCATGGAAGGCCGGAGCATATTATCTGTTGTATGACAAGACACAGGATATCCGTGGATGTGAAAGTATGTTGAACTAAAGTTATTGACAGATTATGAAGATGAATAAAATATACGTTTTGTTGTCTGCTCTGGCAATAGCCGCAACTTCCTGTCAGGTTTCACCTGAGGTGGAATTCAATGTAGAAGTGGAGTCCGGCACCATAAATATCGGTCCGGATGGCGGAGTCAGGACCATCTCCGTGAAGTCTCCGTCAAACTGGACGGCAACGACTCAGGCACCATGGATTACTATTTCTCCGGCAAACGGAAATGCAAGTACGGAATGCAATATCATAATAGATTCAACCTTGTATGACTCTTCAAGGGATGCCTGGGTGACATTCAAACTCTCAGACGAAATCAATGAATTGAAAGAGTTCAAAGTCGTGCAGGAAGGCTATCAGTATGCCATCACATTGAAGGAAGATACTGTGGAAATTCCCGAATATGCGGATTACGGAAAACGTAGTTTTGATGTTGCTGTGAATACCAACATTGACTTCGACGTGGTAATCCCGGACAATGCTTCATGGATTGTCAGCAAGAAGGAAAATGCTGATTTTGACAGAGGTTGCCGTCCGAGGAACGTGCTTGTTCATTTTGACTGGAAGGTTAACACCCGTCCGGCCAAAAATGAGGTTGAAATCATTTTTAAGCCGAAGGCTGACAAGCAACTTGCAAAGCATGACAATCTGAAAGTTGTCCAGGGTGCAGCCAAAGAGATAGAAGCCGGTACAGCAAAAGGTGATTCTCTTGCCCTTCTTGCAATCGCACGTGCGATGAATATGTGGAGAGAATGGGATACTGCCGATAAGATGGAGCATTGGGACGGCATCACAGTCTGGAAGGAAGGAAAGAACAAAGGCAGGGTGCGTTCTGCACAGTTTTTCCTGTTTTCTACTAAGGAGGAACTTCCTTATGAAGTGTCATATCTTACTGCAGCGGAGGAACTTTATTTCTATGGTAATACAAACTCCTTCCTTATGAGCCTGTCTTGCGGACCAGATATCTGCAAACTGACTCAGTTGCGTAAGCTCACAATCGGCGCCTACGGACTCACTAAACTTGATGACAATTTCACGAAACTTGTGAATCTGGAGTATCTTGATTTGAACGGTAACAGTTTCGAGGAGATTCCGTCAATTCTATCTGAGAATAATTTCCCGAAATTGACTGCTCTTATCATGAATGCGAACCAAAGGAATGTAATCGGTGACCTTTTCAATAGCTACAGACCTGAAAGCGGCGGACTTATAAATGAATGTCCTCTCAGACCGGATGGGACAAGGGAGTTTCCTAAGCGTCTGCTGAAATGGAGCAATCTTGACACGCTCAGGCTTTCAGTGAACTATCTTCAGGGAGTCATTCCTGACCTTATGGATGATCCGGATTTTCCGAAATGGACAGCTGCGGAAGTAAATGCATGTGATACTCTCCCGGCAAAGCTAATCGGGCTTCCGAAAGTGCTTCCGAATACGGATTTCTTTGCAATCAACCTGAACAGGTTGCATGGCGAGATTCCACAATGGTTGCTTTATCATCCGAAACTGGACCTTTGGTACCCGTTCCAATTGGTTTTCTCCCAGGAAGGAAAGGACCTTGAGGGCAATGTTGCGGGCTTCAGCAATGAACCGGCAAACCTTAACTATTATTACGAGGAATACAAAAACAAGAAATACAATCCAAACAACTAATCAGGATTGAATGAAGATGAACAGAATACTCAATATAATCATGACAGCTGCGGTGTTTGCCGGGATGGTATCCTGCAATGTCGCTGCTCCGGAGACTGAGAATAACCTTCCAGCACCGGAAATGACAGAAGATGTACTTCCGGGAGAACTTCTGGTGCGTTTCGATGCATCAGTGGAGGGTCTTCTCAGGGAGGCCGGACTTACCAAGTCAGCTTCTACCAGGAGCGGTGTCCAGTCTGTCGATGAAGTGCTTGCGCTTTTGGAAGGCTGTACCCTGGAGAGGGTTTTCCCAGTTGACAGGAGGACGGAGGACAAGGCCGTCCTGAACGGGCTGAATCTTTGGTATGTAGTCCGTTTCTCGGAAGATATGTCAGTGGAGGAAGTCGCCTCCAGATTGTCAGCACTTGGTGAAGTGAACCGTGTGGAATATAACCGTACCATCCGTAAAGCATATTCCAAACCTGCGATTGCCCTGTCAGGCAAGGACCTGGCTGCTTTTACCAAGGCTGCAAACGATGCTGTCTGGAATGACCCGGAACTGCCTTACCAGTGGCATCTGGTCAATGACGGCAACCTTAAACCGGAAAAATTCACAGCCGGTTCGGATGTGAACGTGAGGGGAGCCTGGAAAAAATGTACCGGAGATCCGTCCATCATCGTTGCCGTTGTGGATGAGGGTGTTGACTGCTTCCATGAAGACCTTCAGGCCAGCATGTGGGTGAATGAAGATGAAATATGGCGTTCACACGAAGATAATGACGGAAACGGATATGCGGGCGATGTATATGGATACAATTTCGCAAGAAACAGCGGAGTGATTGCCACTGACAGCAAATATGACAGCGGTCACGGCTCCCATGTTGCAGGAGTAATTGCTGCTCAGAACAACAATGGCAAGGGAATCAGTTCCATCGCAGGTGGTGACGGCGTGAATCCCGGCGTAAAGATTATGTCTTGCCAGATATTCTCCGGTCAGTATGTGGCCTCGGTTCTCGATGAGGTAAGAGCTATAAAATATGCGGCAGACAACGGTGCCGTCATCCTTCAGTGCAGCTGGGGTTATACCTCAGGTTCATCCAATCCATATGAATGGACCCCACAGTATTCTACTGACGAGCAGTGGAAATATGACTGTCCTCTTGAGGTCGCAGCCCTTGACTATTTCATTCACTATGCCGGTTCACCGGACGGTGTGATTGAAGGAGGTATTGCAATCTTTGCCGGCGGTAACGAAGATGCACCGGCGGCAGGCTATCCGGGAGCTTACAAGGATTTCGTGTCAGTAGCAGCCACGGCGGGCGATTTCACTCCGGCCATCTATTCAAACTATGGTACCGGAATCAATATCAGCGCTCCTGGCGGAGACCAGGACTATTACTGGGATTATGATGACAGGGGCACGAGAGGTGCCATCGGCTGCGTCCTTTCAACCTTGCCTAAGACTGTTTCAGAGAGTGGTTATGGCTATATGGAAGGTACTTCAATGGCCTGCCCTCATGTTTCAGGTGTCGTTGCCCTTGGTCTTTCCTATGCGGCAAAACTCAAGAAACATTTCAAGGCTGAGGAAATCATCGAGATGCTTTATGAATCTGCAAGCCTGAGGCCCGTTGATTCAACATGGGATTACGATACTCCTAAGGTTTATTACAAATATGTGGCAGACCTCGGCCTCACCCATAAATCTTCAATCGACCTGACAGAATATAGGGGACAGATGGGAACAGGAATGGTCAATGCGGAAGGCCTTCTCAATCTTATAGAGGGTGCGGATGCACCGAAGATGGTCTTTCCGAATGTGACCGTTTCAGCAGGATCGACTGCGACATATTGTCCTTCCCTGTATCTTGACGGTCAGAACTATACTGTAACAGTGGAGGACAGTTCCGTGGCGACCGCTTCAGTATCAGCAAACAAGATTATTTTCATTGGCTTGAAAGCCGGTCAGACCAAGGCAAGTGTGACCGGGTCGCAGACACAACAGTTTGTCATAACCGTCAAACCTTCTGACAGTATCAACGGCTGGCTTTAATATCATGAAACACCTGCTTTACATACTTATTCTGGCTACCACGTCTTTTGCAACCATCTCAGAAGCGGCAGCCCAGATAAAGTTGGTGCCCAAGGAAATGCTTGACAGTATTGCCAACCCAACTTTGAGCCCTGAAGCAGCTTGCCTGAAGTTTGATAAGACGGCTGTCACTCTTCCAACGATGTCCGGTCAGGACCCTCCGGCAAGGATGTCCTTCCTGATGACGAATGTATCGGACAAAGAGTTGAGGCTGACTTCACTCAATACTTCTTGTTCATGTGTGACAGCACGCTCTGACCGTCAGGCCCTGAAACCGGGAGAGAGTGCCACAATCAGGGTGGCATACTATCCGAAAGGTCATCTGGGCACATTTACCCACCGTATCGATATTTTTACGGGAGGTTACAAGGCACCGTCAGCGCTGCTGAAAGTCACTGTCCATGTAGAAAACAACTGAATTTAACAGAATATCAGATATGAAGACTTTTTTCAAAGCATTCCTTACAGTCTTGTCAGCTGCTCTTGTACTTGCCTGCAGCAAGATTGACAAAGATCCAGCTTTCGTTTATCTGCCGGTGAATGCAAACAATATTTCCGGTGATTGGGAACTTGTGGAGTTTAACGGTTCAACCTTGATTGAAGGTACATACATGCACATCACTTTCGTCAGAAACGACAAGACCTTCGTAATGACACAGAATCTGGATGCGACCAATGATGTTCCTCATACAAGCACAGGCTCATTCAACATCCTGACTGAGAACGGGGTAAGCATCATCAAAGGTAAATATGACTATGACGGCGGTTTATGGGGACACGACTACATCGTGACGGACCTTACTGCCACCAGCATGACCTGGACAGCCAAAGATGACGAGACTTTCGTCCAGAAATTCGAGCGTACGGCTGAAAAATAGCTTGAGCATGATCGGATAATACTAACCCAAAAGGGGACAACTCAATCGAGTTTGTCCCCTTTTGCATTGTAGAATTCATTCTGCAGAACAGTAAAATCGGTGACTTCCACCAACTCAATCTTGCATTTGTACTTTTTCTTCCAGCGTCCCAGAATCGAGGAGAAAAGGCCTCTGGTCAGATATGAACCCAGAATAGGGCTGACTTTGAGTTTGAGGTCCGTAATCTTTTTCTCGTTCACATAGTATGTAAGTCTTCTCTCAATGGCTTCGTCTATGACTACACTCGAAGATATCTTTCCTGTTCCATGGCATACCGGACACACTTCCATTGTGTTGATTTCTGTTGCCGGTCGTACCCTCTGTCGGGTAATCTGCATAAGACCGAATTTTGTCAGCGGCAATACGTTATGCTTTGCCCTGTCAGTCTCCATCAGCTCCTGCATTTTTTTGTACAAGGCGTTGCGATGTTCGTTGGTTTCCATGTCTATGAAATCCACGATGACAATCCCGCCCATGTCACGCAGCCTCAGCTGTCGTGCAATTTCTTCTGCGGCATAGCAGTTAACATCGAATGTGTTCTGCTCCTGTTCCTTGTTCTTGGATCTGGTACCGCTGTTTACGTCTATCACATGCAGTGCTTCAGTGTGCTCAATCACAAGATATGCGCCCTGTTTGATAGGAACGACTTTGCCGAACGCGCTTTTGATTTGCCTGGTGACCTCAAAGTGGTCAAAAATCGGAGTCTTGTCTTTGTAAAGCTTTACAATCTTCTCTTGATCCGGCGAAATCAATGAGATATATTTACGTATCTCTGAATAGATGTTCTCGTCATTTACATAAATGTTCGAGAATGAGTCGTTCAGCAAATCCCTCAGGATAGTTGTCGTCTTGCTGTATTCGGTGAAAAGCAGCTGGACGCTCTTGGATTTGGCCAGTTTGTTCCAGGAACCTTCCCATTTCTCTATAAGTGAGATTATTTCCGCATCAAGGACAGCTGCGTTCTTGCCTTCGGCTGCAGTGCGGATAATTGCTCCGTAGTTCTTGGGAAGAATACTCCTAACAAGTGTTTCAAGCCTTCTTTTTTCCTCTTTTGAGGAAATCTTCTGGGAAACGCTTACCTTCTCTGCGAAGGGTAAAAGTACAATATTTCGTCCTGCCAATGAAATTTCCGCTGTCAGTCTTGAGCCTTTTGTCGAAATCGGCTCTTTGACGATCTGGACTATGATCATCTGTCCCGGTGTAAGCACATTTTCAATCCTGCCTTCCTTTTCAAGGATGCCGTCAGGCTTGATATGTGAATACATTCCCTTATTGTCCGTGTTTATGTTCACTCTTCTGACAAATTCGTCAAAAGCCTTGAAATAAAGCCCGAGGTCGAGATAATGGACAAATGCTTCCTTTTCGTCTCCGATGTCAACGAAGGCCGCGTTGAGCGCAGGAAGAATTTTCTTCACTTTTCCTAGGTATACATCACCTACTGAATAACTGTGCCCTTGGCTTGACTCCTTGTTGAGCTCGATGAGCCTGTGGTTTTCCATCAGTGCTATCGAGACTTCCGTCGAATTGACATCAACGATAAGATCTTTTTCAGACTCCATCAGGAATTTCAATAATAGAACTGTTTGTAGTACAACGGAGACTACAAGTCTCCATTAAAACTAAAGAGGCCGACCATCCGGGCCAGCCTCTTTTTAGCAGACTGCTAAAATGGCAGACACTTCAAGAAATTACTTTCTCTTCTTGTGCCTATTCTTACGCAAACGTTTTTTACGTTTGTGAGTTGCCATCTTATGCCTTTTATGCTTCTTTCCGTTTGGCATAATAATAATGATTTAAATATGATGTTATTTTACTGAATTGACGAATACCTTTGCTGGCTTGAACGATGGAATGTTGTGAGCCGGAATTGTCATGGTTGTATTCTTGGTGATATTGCGAGCTGCTTTCTCTGCTCTGTGTTTGATGATGAAACTTCCGAATCCGCGGAGGTAAACAGGATTGCCCTTGCTGAGGGAATCTTTTACACACTCCATGAATTCTTCCACTACACGAAGAACAGTAGTCTTCTCAATGCCTGTAGCTTTTGCTACTTCATTAACTATTTCTGCCTTTGTCATAATTATTAATTTTTATCAAAACCTATTGTCGATATATCTTTGCAAAATTATGATGAATTTTTTAATAAACCAACAAAAATCAATAATTTTGCATACTTTCTCATTATGAGACAGCAATTTTGCTCCTTGTTTTACAGTGGCATGGAGATTGACAATATATGCGCTCGCAGTTCGGAGAACCATTAGTCTGACAAATTGGCAGACCGGGGAGACCAGCTCCGATGCAAATGAACATTTTTTAATACAATATTATATATGAAAGATATGTTGAATGACATTTTGTCCGCGTCGGGGGCTGAAGTGAGCATAATCCCTGTTATGCAGGGAGATGTAATGATGAAAGTGGACGAGGCTCAGCTTCCGGATACATTGCCGATTCTTGCGTTGAGAAACGCTGTACTATTCCCGGGTGCTGTCTATCCTATTACCATAGGCAGGGAAAAATCCATCCGGCTCATTGAAGATGCAGAGAAAAACAATAGTTTCATAGGTGCAGTTCCTCAGAACGACCTGAGCGTGGAGGAACCACACAGGGAGGATTTATACAATTATGGAACCGTGGCAAAGATCATAAAGACTCTTGAAATGCCTGACGGTACCCTGACCGCAATTCTCCAGGGCTTCAAGAGATTTGCCCTTGATGCCATCGTGGGCTATGAACCATATATGACCGGAACTGTAAGATATCTTTCCGACAATGTGCCTGAGAACGACGTCAAGACCAAGATGATTGCCGAGTCGCTCAGGGAAAAGGCAGCTGCCATCATCCGTTTCTCTTCATTTGTCCCTCGTGAGGCGGCATCCGCACTCAAGAGTATCGACAGTTTTGAATTCCTTGTAAACTTTGTCGCCACCACTATCGAGGTGGAGAATTTTATGGACAAGGTTGAACTCCTGCAATATGAGGACCTGCGCACAAGAGCGATGAAACTTCTCAAAGTGCTTGATACTCAGTTGGGACTTCAGAAAATCAAACAGGAAATCAACCAGAAGGTAAAGACGGAGATTGACCAACAGCAGAGGGAATATTATCTGAACAACCAGCTCAAGACCATCCAGGAAGAACTGGGTATGGATGACATGGAGGAGTTCGCAGCCCTGCGTGCCCGTGCAGAAGAAAAACTGTGGCCTGCCAGTGTTCAGGAAATCTTCGAAAAAGAAATGTCAAAGCTGGAAAGGTACAATCCGAGCTCGCCTGACTACAGCATACAGTATAATTATATCCAGTTCATGCTCGACCTTCCATGGGGTGAGGAATCCGAAGACAATCTCAACCTCAAGCATGCCCAGAAGGTGCTGGACGAAGACCATTACGGACTTGACAAGGTTAAGGAGAGGATAATTGAATACCTTGCCGTACTCAAGCTCAAGGGTCATATGAAATCTCCTATTCTTTGTCTGTACGGCCCTCCGGGTGTCGGCAAGACGAGTCTCGGAAAGTCAATTGCAAGGGCTTTGGGAAGAAAATACGTGAGAATTGCCCTTGGAGGTGTCCATGACGAATCTGAAATCAGGGGACACAGGAAGACCTATGTCGGAGCGCTTCCGGGAAGGATCTTGAACGGAATCAACCGTGCCGGCACATCCAATCCTGTCATAGTGCTGGATGAGGTGGACAAACTGAGCAGCGACTTCAAGGGAGATCCATCTTCCGCTCTGCTTGAAGTGCTTGATCCTGAACAGAATACTACATTCCATGACAATTATCTCGACATTGACTACGACTTGTCGGATGTACTGTTTATCACGACTGCCAACAATACTGACACGATCCAGCATGCATTGAAAGACCGTATGGAGATGATCAATGTTTCCGGATATCTTGCTGAGGAAAAATATGAGATTGCCAGACATTATCTCGTGCCTAAGCAGATTCAGGAACATGGTCTGGAAAAATCGCAGCTGAAATTCGAAAAGGCGGCACTTACCGCAATTATCGACGAATACACCCATGAATCAGGTGTCAGGGGACTGGAAAAACAGATAGCCAAGGTGGCAAGGGTTACTGCAAAGAAGATAGCCCTTGAAGAAGAAATCCCTGCAGTGATCAAGAAGGAGCATCTGAAAGAATACCTTGGCCTGCCGGTTCATGCCCAGGACAAACAAAAGGGCAACGAAGCTCCGGGAGTGGTCACAGGCCTGGCATGGACGTCGATGGGAGGCGAAATCCTCTTTATCGAGAGTTCGGTGAGCAAGGGCAAGGGCGTTTTGACAATGACCGGAAACCTGGGCGATGTCATGAAAGAGTCGGCGACGATTGCCTACCAATATATCAAGGCCCATCCGGAATTGACCGGATTGTCTTATGATGATTTCATTGCCAAGGACATACATGTCCATGTTCCGGAGGGAGCTGTTCCGAAGGATGGACCGTCTGCCGGCATAACCATGGTCAGCTCGATGGTGTCTGCATTCCGCAATCAGGCGGTCAGAAGCGGAATCGCCATGACAGGAGAGATGACCCTCAGGGGAAGGGTTCTGCCTGTGGGGGGAATCAAGGAAAAGATACTTGCAGCAAAGAGGGCCGGTGTGAATACCATCCTTATTTCTGAAGAAAACAGAAAAGATATTGAGGACATTAAGGAAATATACGTAAAAGGTCTTACATTTGTGTACGTGAAAACAATACAGGATGTAATCGATTACATTTTCTAAAATGGACATAAAAATTGAACAAAGCTGGAAGAACGCACTGGCGGGCGAATTTGAGAAACCATATTTCGCAGCGCTGGTGCGTTTCCTGCATCAGGAAAGAGCTGAAGGACACAGAATTTACCCTCCCGGCAGTATGATTTTCAAGGCATTCGAACTGACTCCCGTGCAGGATGTCAAGGTGGTCATTCTTGGTCAGGACCCATACCATGGACCGGGTCAGGCAATGGGACTTTCCTTTTCTGTGCCGGAGAATGTTCCTGCTCCTCCTTCCCTGAAGAATATTTTCAAGGAAATAGAGACTGACCTCGGGGTGAAGATGAGCGGCTATCCCAATCTGGAAAAATGGGCGCGTCAGGGCGTACTGCTGCTGAATGCCGTACTGACAGTCCGTCCGGGAGAGGCTGCATCTCACAGCCGTATCGGGTGGCAAGAGTTTACTGATGCTGTAATCAAGTATATATCAGACAATTGCAGCGGTGTGGTTTTCCTTCTGTGGGGCAATTTTGCACGGACAAAACGTGAACTCATTGACACTTCACGCCATTATGTGCTTGAGGCGGCACACCCTTCTCCGCTTGCGAGAGGGGCATTCTTCGGTTGCAGGCATTTTTCCAGGACGAACAGTCTGCTCCAGGCTCAGGGCAAGACGCCAATTGACTGGGTACTATGAGTCATATCAAGGTTTGAATTAATCAAAAATGAACAGAATAGCATTATTTCCCGGATCATTCGACCCTTTCACAGCCGGACATCTGAATATTCTCAAACGTGCTTTGACCATGTTTGACGAAGTGGTGGTGGCAGTCGGCATCAATCAGGATAAAAGGGGATTCTTTCCCAATGAAAAGCGCATCGACATTATCAGGCAGGCAACTGCCGGACTCAAAGGCGTGAGAATCATACAATATGACAACCTCACCATTGACACCTGCCGTGAACTTGGAATCCGACACATTGTGCGTGGAGTGAGGAATATGATTGATTTTGAGACTGAAAGGTCCATTGCAGATGCGAACAGAAGGCTCGCTCCAGATATCGAAACCATCATAATTCCTACAGCGCAGGAGTTTGCCCATATTTCTTCCACAGCCGTCCGTGACATTCTCAGGCATGGGGGTGATACCTCGCTTTTTGTTCCGGAGGGGGTTGAATTATGAACACATTCAAGGAAAAGTTTCTGACACTTGTTCTGTTTGTTGCTTGTTCCTTCCTTTGTGCACCGCTGCTTCATGCCGCTGCGGACGGGGTCCGGGAACAACAGGATTCGTCCAAATTCGCTGCACTTGAATCCAAGTTGGGCGAGTACTGCAGGGCCATGGAGCAAGAACCTGTTTCGGTTCAGGAAAAAGAATGTGACTTTCTGATTGGTTCCTGCACGGAAACATCTGTCAGACAGTATGTTGCACTGTCGCTTTACAATCGCTACAGAAGCTCACGGCTGATGGGAGCTGAGTCTGTGGCGATCCATATCCTGGATTCATGGTTTTTCAACGGAAAGATTGACTTCCACGATGAAATTGAAAAAATGGATGCCAGGATATATGCCGATTTCAACAGAAATTCCCTGATTGGATGCAAGGCGCCCCATGTGGACCTGTATGATATGGATGGCTCTGTGGTAAGTCTGTTTGAAGAAGGGGAGTGCCCGAAGCATCTGAGAGTGCTTTTCTTTTATGATGCTAGTTGTTCTAAATGCAAGATAGAGACTATTTTGCTTCGAAGCCTGTTTGAAAATGAAGATTATCCAGTTGAATTCTATGCCATCTATTGCGGAACTGACAGTCAGGAGTGGAAAAACTATGTGAATGACAAGTTTGAGATGGTGTCTGTATCTGCTCAGGTGAGACATCTTTGGGACCCGGACGGAGATTCTGATTTTCAAAGGCTTTATGGTGTCATCCAGACACCGCGCCTGTTTCTCGTGGCTCCCGACGGCACTATCCTTGGACGCGGGCTTGATGCCAGGGCGCTGGCCTTCATGCTTCACGGCATTTTTGATGACAGGGAACTTGAATATGGCAGCGATCAGGCCATGGATATTATGAACCTTACTTTGGGTGGTACAGACTCAGTCCAGGCAAGACCGTCTGAAGACCAGGTCCGCTATTTTGCTGATAAGATTGCAGAATCCACTCTGCCTAAAGGAGATACATTGTCATTCCGTCAGATGTCGGGAGACTTGCTTTATTGTCTTGCTTCCAATCATTCTCAGGGAGCAAGAGAAGGTATGAAGTACCTGATTGACAAATATATAATCTCGCGTAATGAAATATGGAAATCTTCAGATGACAGTCTGAAGGTGCTTGGTATGGCAGGTATGATGAATGACCTTTTGTCGAGAGCCGTTCCCGGCAGTCATGTCGCTGACCTTGTTGTCCCTGCGCAGCTTCAGACCTGGAAACGCTCCTGCAGGGTGGAAAGAAACCTCAGGCGTCTTCGCGGAGACATCAATATAATTATATTCTACACTGAAGGCTGTTCTGTCTGCAAGGCAGAGAAGGCTGCTGCAAACGAGATGATATCACAAGGACTGTCATCCGACAGGGCGCTTCGTAAAGCGACCCGCAGAACAACAGTCCTGTTGGTCAATATGGATGAGATCTCACAGTCCAGGCCGGATTTGTCATCCGAACTTTTTGATTCGTTCGATCTCTCTTCTTTGCCTTATATTATCATTACAGACAGGGAAGGAACGATATTGGAACGCTATGCCACTTTGTTGCAATAGCTTGCAAAACTACAGGTCTGCCTCCTTATCCCTGTATGCCTGAACTATTTGCTGGCAATGTAGTCCTGATAATCTTCCATTGAACGGCAGATGACGTCTTTTGCGACTTCCGGACCGTATATGCTGATGAACTGCATACGGTTCGTGTGTTCTCCCGGAATATCCTTGTATGTGCTGAAATAGTGGATGAGACGACGGATGATGTCCATCGGGACTTGTTCAATGTCAGTAAGATGGCCGTAAACTGCATCATGCTGGAGGACTGCAATGATCTTGTCATCTGCCTGGTTGTGGTCCAAAAGCCTCAATCCGCCGATTGGACGTGCTTTTACGATTACATCACCGTGTGTAACATCTTTCTCTGTCAGTACGCATATATCCAAAGGGTCACCGTCTCCTTCAACATCTGTTCTTACCAGTGCCTTGTTGGTGAGTTCCGCCATTTTCGGACCGCAATATGTCTTCGGAAGAAATCCATAAAGCGAAGGAACGATGTTGGAGAATTTCTGCGGACGGTCAAGTGACAGATAGCCGGACTCTTTGTCAACCTCATATTTCACAGTGTCCGTAGGGACTATTTCGATGAATGCCCTGACTTCATCGGGTACCTTGTTTCCCAGGCTGATTCCATGCCATGGGTGTGCTTTGTGAGCGTGGCTTGTATCCATTATTTCAGTTGTTAACTAATAGTATTCTGTTTCATTTTTTAGACGGGCAAAGGTAATTCCTTTGAATCGTCTTTCAAAGAACTTTCGTATTTTTTATTCTTTCACCGATTATTCTGGCTGAAATCTTAACAAGTTCTTCGCATGGGCGTTTCTTGTAGTATTCCGCCGTCCTGTCAGACGGAACCGGGCTTTCGGACGTGGCTTGTCCCTCAGCGGGCTTTTTGTCGAGCCCGAGCAGTTCCCTGCAGATGATTGAACCATTTATGTTCCTGAATTCACCTGCAACTTCTTGAACTAAGGCATAATTTGCCGTCCTTCCGGCCTTGTCGGAAGGATTGTCGGCAGGAGAAAGCATACCGCTGAGCATTACCATTCCGCTGACACTGCCGCATACTTCTCTCATCCTTCCCATTCCACCTCCAAAGCCGGATGAAAGACTTGCTGCTGTCTTTTCATCCATACCGAAGAGGTCACAATAGGCCAGCACCACTGCCTGACAGCAATTGTACCCGCCTTCCTTGAACAGCCGGCCCGCTTTCGCGACCCTTTCTTCCAAATCAAATTCTTCAATCATGCTCTTGATATTTTCAAAATGTTTCTGAGATTCTTCATCTGTGAGATGACTTTGTCAAGCTCAAGGTTGCTCGGCACAGCAATCTTCATCAGTATGTCGTATGTTCCGTTTCTGGCGTTTTCTGTTACAGAAAATTGCCGTATAGATGCCCTGAATGTATTGACAATGTCCATGATCTCATTGATGACGGATGCTTCCTTGGCAGCAATGACACGGAGTCCCGTCTGGAAATTGCCGTTGGACGGATTGTCGCTCCATCTTACTTTCTGAAGCCTGTATGGATATTTTTCAATGAGCCTTGCTGCATTCGGGCATGAAATCCTGTGAATCTTGATGCCTTCCGTTCTTGTGACGAATCCGAAAACATCATCTCCGAAAACAGGATTGCAGCATTTGGCCATACGGTAATCCATTCCACGTACATTCTTCGCATCGATTACCAGAATGTCATCCCCTCCTTTAGGGTTTGAAGACACTCCACGGGTTTTCTTCTCCGGTTCCGGGGCATCGGCCTGAGGCTCTGCACTTTTTATTTCAAGTATCCATGTCTTGACATCTGCCACATCAATCTCTCCCGCCCCTATGGCAGCATAGAATGAATTCACGGTCTTGTACTGGTACTTCTTCAGTAGGATGGCCAGAGTCTCGTCGTCAAGTTCCATTTTCCAGTTCTTCAACCTTCTGGACAACAATTCCTTACCATCTGCTGCCTTTTGGAATTCTGCCTCGCTGAGTTTCTGGCGGATCTTGTTGCGGGCCTTTGTCGTCACGACGAAATTAAGCCAGTCTGATGAGGGCTTCTGGTTCTTGCCGGACATGATTTCCACGACATCTCCGGTTTTGAGCCTTTCCTTTATGGGAACAGCCTTGCCGTTCACCTTGCCTCCGGTGCATTTTACTCCCAGGTTGCTGTGGATGTCAAATGCAAAATCAAGCACGGTAGCTCCTTCTGGAAGTTTGCGAAGCTCTCCTGAAGGAGTGAACACAAACACCTCTTTCGAAGGAAGGGCGAGTATATCTTCCTCATAATATGATGCCATCGGATCTTCCTCTGATCCCAAAGGGTGCTCAAGGGCTCGGCGAACGGCAGTAAGCCATTTGTCGAGTGTGGCTTCATGGCGTATTCCTTTATATGACCAGTGTGAGGCAAGTCCGTTTTCTGCCATGTCATCCATCCTTTTAGTCCTTATCTGCACTTCGAGGAAGCTCCCTTCCTTGTTTTTGACAGTGATGTGCAGGGACTCATATCCGTTTGGCTTAGGGTTGGATATCCAGTCACGCAGGCGTTTGGTGTCTGATTCGTATTCTTCTGTTACATAGGAGAATACCTTCCAACAGAGAGCGTGTTCAGTCTCTCTGTCCTCTTCGCAGTCTATGATGAAACGGATTGCAAATACATCGAAGACACCTTCAAAAGGCACCTTTTGTTTCTGCATCTTCTTGTAGATGGACAATGCTGTCTTTGTCCTGATTTTCAGCTTGTAGTGAATGCCTTCATCCAGGAGTTTCTGCTTGAGGGGCTCAATGAACTGTACCATCAGTTTCTGTCTGTCTCCCTCTGTACTTCTGAGCTTGTTGGTGATGGTCCTGTATTGTTCAGGGTCGGCATACCTGAAATATATGTCCTCCATTTCACTCTTGATATTGTACAGTCCCAGCTGGTGGGCCAGAGGTATGTACAACATCATGGTCTCAAGGATTTTCCTTTCCCTAGACAGTTTCGGAAACATTTCAAGGGAACGCATGACTTCAAGCCTGTCTGCAATTTTCAGCACAGTCACACGCGGATCCTTTGAATAGGAAACAATGAGTTTCTTATAATTTTCTGCTTCGAGTCTGGTATCCTTCGGATTTATGGTGGAAATCTTGTTCAGTCCGTCAACCATTGTCATGACGTCCTTGCCGAACTGCCATCGGGACATGTCACAACCATCCTCGCTGAAACGCGACGCCTCATGCAAGTAAACAGCTGCGATGCATTCTGCCGGGAGACCGATTTCGTCATAAACAATCTTTGCAACACCGTCAGGGTGTTCAATGAAAGGATGCCCATTGCCGCGAACGCGGCCTGCAAGGGCTTCTTCTGCAATGGAATAGGCAGCTTTTATCAGCGCAATTCCATTCTCGTCAAAACGAGGAAAGAGTTCTTCAAATCTGTCCATAACCACTCAATTTCTCAATTTTCTCAAGTTTCGCGAGTGCGGAACCATCGTTTAACAATCATTCGAACTTTCAAATGTACGAATTTTACTTCAACAATCGAATACTATTTTTATCTTTGCAGGCTCAATTTTTCGACCATGGATTTTGTAACCATTCTTGATTATATAGGTACGTTTGCATTCGCCATAAGCGGTATCAGGCTTGCTGCAGCTAAGAATTTTGACATATTCGGTGCCTATGTCGTGGGCTTTGTGACCGCCATCGGAGGAGGCACTATGAGGGATGTCCTGCTCGGGATAACCCCATTCTGGATGAACCAGCCGTCTTATGTGATAATCACTGCAATAGCCCTGATTTTCGTTATCCTATTCAGGAACAAGCTGGTACGTCTGGATAACACCTTCTTCATCTTCGATGCCATAGGCATCGGTTTGTTCACCGTCGTCGGGGTGGAAAAAAGTCTTGATGCCGGTTTCCCGATGTGGGTGAATATCATCATGGGCTCAATCACAGGAGCGGCAGGAGGTATGTTCCGTGACATTTTCATCAATGAGGTTCCGCTGATTTTCCGCAAGGACATTTATGCTGTCGCATGTGTGCTGGGAGGTGTGGTCTATTATTGCTGCCTGTGGCTTGGCTGCGGACATGTGCTCACTCAGGTGACAGCTGCCCTGTCCGTGATACTTATCAGGATACTTTCTGTCCGTTTCGGCATAAGTCTTCCTTCACTCAGCCCTCTGGAACAAAATAAAGGCTGATGCTCAATAGCCGGGAAAACTCACAGGATACATCATTAGGCCATCCTGACAGGGCGGAGCCAATTTACTGCCTCATTGAGTGTGTCCGGAGGCTACTTAAAGAGGTCATCCATATATAATTCCTTGAAACGAAATATGGCAAAAAGTAATATATTTGCATGAAGGGGAAGTAATTTTTCCTGCCGGATTATGAAAACTGATGTTGGACTCAAGATAATAGCTTTAGTGTTTTTTTTAGCAGCGGGACATCCTGTGCTTGCGGATGAGGATGCGGGGAAGGATGCGTATGTGGATTCGCTGATGAGCCTCGTACGTCCGATGAGAGATCGCGGGAGGCTCGTGCCTGCGGCGCAGGAATTCATGGATTTTCTTGACCATGAGGGATTTACTGATGGGAAAATCATTATCCCGGATAGGTGCCCTGTTGACAGTGTACGTGCCTTGACCTGGTATTGGGCCGGGGAATGGTATTATGATTCCCAGAACTATGCCACCTCTCTTGATTATGCACTGAAGTCCATGGCATTGCTTTCTTCAAAGGTCACGTCTCCAGTCCTGAAGGCGGATTGTTCCAACCTTGCCTCGATAGTCTATTTCCGCCTGTCCGACTTTGTCAATGCACTCGAATATTCAAAAATGTCCCTTTCCATCGCACGGGAGTTGGCCGACAGGGAAAGGATGAGTTATGCCCTGAACACGATTGCAGGAATCAGTCTTGCATCCCGCCAGCCGGAAGAAGGTGAAAAGTATGTCCTTGAGGCTATCAAAATTTGCGAGGAGCAGCACGATTCGGTCAAGCTTTCC
>JALFNZ010000069.1 GCA_022774085.1 Bacteroidales bacterium | reverse complement strand
ATGATCGGTTATGGCAACTCCAACATTTTCTCCATCATTTTCTCTCAGGCAATCATGCATGAGCCGGAGCACCAGAACGAAGTCAGCGGCCTTATGATCATGGGACTGTTCGGAGGAACAATCTTCCCGTTGCTGATGGGGTTTGCATCAGACCTTGCCGGCACAGTGGGAGCAGTTCTCGTAATGGCTGCCGGAGCAGTTTACCTTACATTCTTTACATTGAAAATCAGCAAATAACACTAATATGAAAGACTATATTGTTGGCTTGGGAGAAATCCTGTTCGACTGTCTCCCTGAAGGAAAGAAACTCGGCGGTGCACCTGCCAATTTCGCATACCATGTAAGTAACTTCGGACTCGAAGGAATAGCCGTATCGGCAATCGGGAAGGATGAGGACGGCCTTCAGATCAAAGCGGAACTCCAGCCAAGAGGGCTGAATTTCCATCTGGAAGAGGTTGACTTCCCGACGGGAACCGTACAGGTATCACTCTCCGGCAACGGAATTCCACAATACGATATCTGTCAGGGTGTAGCCTATGACAATATTCCATGGACCCCTGCCATCGAGGAGATTGCAAAGAATGCACGCGGAGTATGCTTCGGCTCTCTTGCCCAGCGCAATGCCGTCAGCAGAAATACCATATACAGATTCCTGGACACAATGGCACCTGTCGGTACTATGAAAGTCTTTGACATCAACCTCCGCCAGAAATGGTATTCACGGGAAGTTGTCGAAGAGTCCCTCAAAAGATGCAATGTGCTGAAACTCAATGATGAGGAAATCTGCACAATTTCAGACCTGCTTGAACTTGGCCATATCCCGGCTAAGCCGGAGGGTACTCCGCTGCAGCTTGTTGATTTCGAGGACCAGTGTCATGCAATAATGAAAAAATATGACCTCCAGATGCTGATTCTGACCTGCGGAGTTCATGGTTCCTATGTTTTCTGCGAAGACGGAAGGACCTCATTCCAGCCTACCCCTAAGGTTGAAGTTGCAGACACCGTCGGTGCCGGAGATTCATTTACGGCATCATTCATCGCATCCCTGCTCAAAGGAATGGATATCAGCGATGCACACAAGAGAGCCGTGGACGTATCTGCCTTCGTGTGCACCCAGCATGGAGCAATGCCGAAGATGCCAGCCTCGTTGATTAAATGATTTTCTGCAGCCCGGCCACTTATAATGCTTTTTTACAACCTCCTTGCCTGTTGCAATTTCCACAAGAGAATACTAGCAAAACAAATAATGATTCTTTTCATTCTATCAAAAATTTTTATAAATGTAAAAATTTTTGATAGAATGATAGCCGTTCGCTATCGCTCACTCTCACGATGAAAATCATTTGATATCGCCCTTGGGCGAAAATATATCAAAGATTGTCATGTTTGGTTTCATGGCAATTAATTTTGTTCAAGGTAAGCGTGCAGTGCCGTAATATAGTCGCTTACAGCTGTACTGTATGATTCTTCGGCTTTTGTAAGATCTGAATATGATTTCAGCAAATCAGCAACCGTGGAATAGCCGTTCTCGCAATTGAGACGGGCCTGCTCATGAAGGTATTCCTCATATTCTTTCTGCTCTCTGGCAATCTGAATGGCATCCCAGGCTGAAGTCAGCTCGAGATAATCCTTGCGCATTTTCAGCGTAAGCTTTTCTGTCAGATCTCTTTGTGTCGCTTCGGCCTTGTCAATCTCAATCTGGCTTCTCTGAAGGGCAAGGCTTGTCCTTCCCCAAGATGAAATCGGAATCTTCAGGGCAAGATAAACCCCTCCGTTCCATTTGAATTCATCCCTTATGTCGAATCTTGACACTCCGTATCTGGCACCTAGACCGACTGATGGGAGCGAGCCCCCAAGTGTGATTTTTTTCTGATGCTGGCGGACTTTTACATACACATCGAGCAACTTGCTTTCATCCATGTTTGCAACGGCCTGGTTCTCGTCCATATACACATCCTCAGGCGATGGGATGTCGCAAAAATTCGCCGCAGGAAATTCATAATTGTCCAGATTGAGGATGCTGTACTGCATACCCATCGAATTGAGCAGATTCATCTTGGCAAGCCTGATTCCTGTTTTGAGTTTCTGACGTCCGGCGTTAAGTTCCAGTCTCTTGGATTTCAGCTGCATGAATTCAGATTTTACAATAACTCCGTTATCCATGGCAAGAGTCGCAATCTCCTCCATTTCTGAGAGGTAGTTGTCAAGGGCATCGACCAGATTCTGTTTCTCCTGGAGTGAAGCCAGCAGGAAATAGTTCTTGTCAATCTGGTTCAGGACGAATTTCTCCACAATCTCCCTTTTGATATCAGACGCATCTTCGAGCAAGTGGGCAATCTGATATGACTGACGGATTCTTCCACCTGTGTATATCGGCTGGAATAGGCTTATTCCTGCGTTGAATCCATATTTAAAGAAATGGAAACTTTCGGAAATACCCAATTCCGGAGCGAGTTCTCCAAGGATGACGCCAACATCCTGTGCAGCATCGGCATTTACGAATATGTCATCGAGCTGGAAGGTAACCTTGGATTTCTCTGACCAGAATCCCATGGAAGTGATACCGACCTGAGGGAAGAACCAGGTGAACATCTCTTTCCTTCTCAGCTCTGCTGCCTGTTTGTCCATCCTGGCATTGCGTATGGTCGTGTTGTTTTCCATGGCAAGGCTTCGGCAATCTTCAAGGCTGAATGACTGCCTTTCCTGACCGGATACTACAAGGCAGGGCAGGAGAATCAGGATTAATGAATATAATCTTTTCATTGTTTGTCCAGTTTTGAATATGCCCTCCAGTAGATGACAGGCATTGTGAGAACAATAAGAGGAAGGGTGAACAGCACACCGAAACAGATGACCACTCCCATAGGCATCCAGAGTGCATCCTGTGAGATAATCATCGGCAGAACTCCGAGTGCCGTCGTACATGATGTCAGGAAGATAGGCCTCATTCTACGTGAGCCGGCGAGCATGGCCGACTCTCTTATGCTCAATCCCTGGACATTGTGCAACTCCTCTGCATACTCATACATTATGATACCGTTTCGTACGATGATACCTATGAGGGAGATAAGTCCCAGAATGGCCGTCATTCCGAAATCAAGGCCGAATATCCATAGTCCGAGGAAGGAACCAAGAAGGCAGAAAAGAGACTGGACAAGAATCAGCAGTGAAATCGATATCTTCTTGAAATTGATGAGCAGGAA
>JALFNZ010000164.1 GCA_022774085.1 Bacteroidales bacterium | reverse complement strand
CACGATGGCTTACAAATACAACATGCCCGTAATACCTTGTGTAATAACTTACAGGCCGAGAACAGGCATATTCAGGCTTTTCGACAAAGCCAACATTCCTCTGGTAACCCTCAATGTCGGCACACCGATTCTCCCTGACATCACAAAGCCGCGAAAGGATGAAGTCGGACGCCTTCTTAATGAGGCCCATGCTCAGATGGTCCGGATGGCGGGAATCATACAAAATCCGTGGCCTGCGGAATAGCTTCTCTTGTGGAGAAGGCCGGCACGTTCATGTGAAGGCTGCACATCAGGAAAAGCACACAGTTCGTCAATTGCTTTTTACATTTCAGCGGAAGTGAGTAGTGGAGTCCCGGAGAAATTTATTATCTTCGTGGGCCACTAAATTATGCAACATGAAACTGAAATCACTTCTTATTCTTGCTTTTGCTGCATTGATCAGCATAGCCTGCGACAAAAGCAAAATCGATCCTCCGACCAAGGATGACAATACCCAGGACCAAGCAGTATTCGTCAAGGGTGCTGACATCGGCTGGTACACAGAAATGGAAAGCAAAGGTTACAGATTCTATACTTCTGAAGGTGCTGAAATGGACTGCCCTGCACTTATGAAGTCGTTGGGATTCAATTCTTTACGCTTTAGGGTGTGGGTTAATCCTGAGAATGGCTGGAACGGGAAAGACGACCTGTTGAAAAAATGTCTTCGTGCCAAAGAACTGGAAATGAACATAATGATTGATTTCCATTATTCGGATTCTTGGGCAGATCCCGGAAAGCAGAACATACCTCAGGCATGGAAAGACTATGACCTGGACAAGCTTGCGAGCGCAGTTGCAGATCACACATCCGATGTACTCAATATGCTCAAAAGCAAGGGAATAGACGTTGCTTGGGTTCAGGTCGGAAATGAGGTCACCAATGGAATGCTGTGGGAGGTGGGCCGAGTTAAGGACCAGAATGCTGCCGGTTTCTCCAAACTCTTCAAAGCCGGAGCCGACAAGGTCAGGGCAATATATCCGAATGCAAAGGTCATCCTGCACATCGACAATGCATGGAAGATGGATACCCTCAACTGGTTCTATGGTCTGATGGCCAATGTCGGACTCCAATATGACATGATTGGTCTTTCCCTCTATCCGTCATATTGGGAAAATGGAGGCTATCCTGACTGGTCGGACAAAGTGAACAAGGCAATCGCTAATGTTAAGACACTTGCCAAAACCTATAAGAAAGACGTGATGCTGGTCGAATTCGGAATGCCGGCATCGGATCCACAGGCATCCAAATCCGCTCTTGATACCGTCTTGAAAGGCCTGAAAGCAGAATCAAGTTTCAAAGGATTATTCTACTGGGAACCAGAATCCGAGAAGAGCCGTAATGGCTATGATTACGGTGCCTTCCAGAACGGCAAGCCTACAATAGCACTTGACCCATTCAGATACTAATCCTCAACCAAATGGGCCCTCGTTCAGTACTTGTAGTAGATTTCAATAATTAACCAAAAACTAACTCATAATGTTTAAATATAAACTAATGTGTGCGCTGACAATAACCTCATTGGCAGCATGTGCGCCGATGGATGAAACAAGAATCCCCGAGGCGCCTCTTCAGGAATGTCAGTATCAGGGGGACAGGACAGCTTTCTGCGTATGGGCACCAACCGCCCAGGCGGCAACCCTTCGTATTTATGATTCAGCCCTTGATGAGTCTCCTGTAAAGACAGTTGAGATGAAACTCAGCAAGGACGGTCTGTGGAAGGCAACGGTCAAGGAAGACCTCAAAGGAAAGTTTTACACTTTCCAGGTCATGCATCAGGACAAATGGCTCGAAGAAACTCCGGGTATCGGAGCCAAGGCCGTCGGAGTCAATGGAACAAAAGGTGCCGTCATTGACTGGTCACAGACCAATCCGCAGGGATGGGAGAATGATGAAAGTCCTGCTATAAAACCTTCTGATATAATCGTTTACGAAATGCATCACCGTGATTTCTCAATCCATGAGACATCCGGAGTGACCAACAAGGGAAAATTTCTGGCACTTACAGAAAAAGGCACTAAGAACAACGAAGGTCTCGCCACAGGTGTAGATCACCTGAAGGAATTGGGCGTCACTTATGTGCAGCTCCTGCCTTCATACGACTATTACACAGTTGACGAAACCAGACTGAATGAACCACAGTACAACTGGGGTTATGACCCAAGTAACTATAATGCCCCGGAAGGTTCATATTCAACAGATCCATATAATCCTGAGGTGCGTATCCGTGAGTTCAAGCAGATGGTTCAGGCATTGCATGCAGAAGGCTTCCGCGTCATTATGGATGTGGTATATAATCACACATTCTCTGCTCCGCTTTCCGGCTTTGAAAGGACCATGCCAGGCTATTTCTACAGGATGGACAAGGACGGAAATTTCTGCGATGCATCCGGCTGCGGCAATGAAACAGCCTCAGAAAGACCAATGTTCCGCAAATTCATGGTTGAGTCACTTGAGTGGTGGATGAAGGAATATCATATCGATGGTTTCCGTTTCGATCTTATGGCCATCCATGACATTGAGACAATGAATATTATAAGCAGCCGTCTCCATGCAATCAAGCCTGATGTCCTTCTGTATGGCGAGGGATGGGCTGCAATGGCACCTGCACTTGAGCCTGAGGTGATTGCCCTTAAAGCGAATACATACCTCCTTGACAGGATTGGAGCCTTCAGTGACAACATCCGTGATGCAGTCCGCGGACCTCTTGACTGCTCAAATGCCGGCTTTATGGATGGAATTGAGGGCAAGAAGGCAGACCTGATGTTCGGACTTGTCGGAGGTATCGAGCACCCTCAGGTGAGCGTTCCATATTGGACCAATTCTCCGCTTCAGCACATATCTTATGTCAGCTGCCATGACGACCACTGTCTGCGCGACCGTTTGAATGAAGCAACCAAAGCCACTGAAAAAGAAAAACTTCAGATGGTGAAGCTTGCTCAGTCAGCAATGTATGTCTCTCAAGGTATCCCATTCATATTCAATGGAGAAGAAGTATTCAGGCATAAATACGGAACGAAGAACAGCTTTAAGAGCCCGGACAGCATCAATGCCATCGACTGGACTCTCAAGACACAATATAAAGATCTTTTTGACTACTATGCTGAACTTGCAGCCATCCGTCATGCTCACCCTGGATTCTGCCTCGGCGATGCCGGATTGGTACGGGAAAAATTCCATTTCATAGAAACTGAACAGGAAAATGTAGTAGCATTTAGAATCGAAGGTCTTGAAGGCATCGATTCAGCGCGTTCATTGACCGTCCTGCTCAACGGATCCAAGGAACGTGTATGTCTGGGAATCCCGAACGGACATTATAATGTGCTGGCACAAAATGGTTTTGCTGATGCAAGTGGCTTTGCAGCATATTCCGGAGACTATATTAGCGCAGCACCTACATCAGCAACAATCCTTGCTGAGGAGGAATAGTACTTACAATGTTTGTCCGCCGATGAACTCCCTGAGGATGGAAGTCGGCGGAATAGCTGCAATTTCGGCTGGCGAAAGAGCCACGATATAATCAAGGAATTTTAGAAGACGGGTCGCTTCTGTGTAGGCTGGCGAATTTGGCGCTATCCTTCGCAGAAGCGGCTCTGCGTAATATTTCAGCACCGGCAGTTCGAAAAGATGTGCAGAGTTGAACACCGCATCTGCATTTTCCTGAAATGGAAAGATGTTGCGGTTTTCTCCACGCCTTACGCTCTGCCATCTTATGATGGTTTCCTCCGGAACAATGCCTCTTGTGAGGTTGTCGCGAATCATCCGTCGGAGCATCCTGTTGTCCGAAGTGGAAATATTATTGTTCTCGTCAATGGACAGGGAAGTCAGAGCTGAAGCATAAACCCTGAACACCTTCGAATTGTCAACTCCTGGAATCATTTCAGGGTTGAGGGCATGAATGCCTTCCATTATGAGAATATCCTTATCCAGAAGCCTCATATTATTGCCTTCAAACCTTCGGCAACCAGCTTTGAAGTCAAACTTCGGTATCTCCACCTCCTCTCCGTCCAAAAGCATGTTCAACTGTCTGCCTAGGAATTCAAGGTCCATTGCATGTAGTGATTCAAAGTCATACTGTCCATTCTCATCCTTCGGAGTGTGCTCCCTGTCAACAAAATAATTGTCCAGCTCAATGACCTTCGGATTCAGACCGAGAATCCGGCACTGGTTGGCAAGCCTTTTTGAAGTCGAGGTCTTTCCGCTGCTCGAAGGTCCTGCTATGAAAACAATCTTCACACTGCCCCTTCTTGCATAAATCTGGTCTGCGATTTCAGCATATTTCCTCTCATGAAGCGATTCACACAGATTGATCAGCTCCACGATATGCCCGCTCTGGACCACTTTGTTCAATGTGCCGACACCTTTGACTCCCATCATGGCGCACCAGTCCGAATGCCCTTTAAGCGCGGTAGCAATCTTGGACTGTTTCTTCATCGGCAGCATCCTGTCCATGTTCCCGTCCATCGGATATTGCAGACAGAAACCATTGCTGAATCCCACAAGGTCGAATATTTTTATGGCTCCTGTCGATGAAAGCTGAGGCCCATAGAATGTATCTATTTGTCCATCAAGAGAATATACACTATATCTGAACCGTCCGAGAGTGTGCATCAGACTGATTTTTTCCAACTGATGCTTTGCGGCAAAATGCTCCTGTGCCTCTTCTGCTGTCATTTTTGATTTGGTGATAGGCAAATCCCTTTTTATCAGGTCCGACATTGCCTGACGGATGGCCTCAATCTGCTCGTCAGTCACAAAATATACATCCGGTCTTCCATCCTCCAACTCTTTCTGTTCACGCAGTTCGCAGTACAGTCCGCTTGGCAGGGAGTAGTCTATCGCGAGCACTTTGTCCGGAAACATCTCTCTTACAACATTTTGCAGGACAAAGCACAGCGTTCGGATATATGTCCTCCTTCCATCAGGATGTCCATAGCCTATGAATCTGATGGTGTGGGGCTCCAATATCCTGAATTCCAGTTCTTTGAGCTTGTTGTCGACGATGGCGGCGAGTATTCCGCCGGAGCCTAAGCTTGGGTCGGTTATTTCCTCTTTGTGAGCTTGGGCGAAGGCCTGGAGGGTTGTTCCCATGGGCACTTCGTATGTTTTGCTGGTGTTTTGGCAGGTGATTTTCATTGTTCTATGGTTGTTATATGTCTCGACTTCGCCCGACATTATAGTATTTCCCGGAGGAAAGGCCCGGTGACAGAGTCAGGGTCCTGAGCCAATTGTTCGGGCGTGCCCTGAGCAACAATCATTCCACCACGCTTTCCACCCTCGGGCCCCATGTCGAAAAGATAATCCACACTTTTCAGCACATCAAGGTTATGTTCTATTATAATTACGGTATTGCCCTGATCCACAATCCTGTTCAGCACATCCAGAAGCACCTTGATATCTTCGAAATGAAGACCGGTCGTGGGCTCATCCAGAATATACAAAGTATTTCCGGTTCCTTTTTTTGCAAGCTCCGATGCCAGTTTCATCCTCTGGCTCTCCCCACCTGACAATGTCACTGCGGACTGGCCCAGTTTCACATAGCCCAGACCGACATCCACCAGAGCCTTCAGCTTCGGAGCAATCGCAGGAATATTCTCGAAAAACTCATAAGCTTGACTGATAGGCATTTCCAGTACATCGTTGATGTTCTTTCCCTTGTAACGTACCGCCAGAGTATCACTCTTGTATCGTTTACCGCGGCACTGGTCGCAGACCACATTTACAGAAGGCAGGAAATTCATCTCAATCACCTTGATACCGGCACCCTTGCACTCTTCGCATCTTCCGCCCGGGACATTGAAAGAGAACCTGCCGGCCTTGAAACCGCGGACTTTGGCATCCGGAGTCGCCTCGAACAAGTTGCGGATATCATTGAATACCCCTGTGAAAGTGGCCGGATTGCTCCTCGGAGT
>JALFNZ010000142.1 GCA_022774085.1 Bacteroidales bacterium | reverse complement strand
AACGCAATTTGAGAGGACCGTATCCGACTGCATGCTGGACTGCATGCCCGCATTCGTGTGCCGCTACTGCCGCAGCTGCCACGCTTCTGCTTGAATAGACGCTTTCACTCAGATTCAGCGTTTTATTGGTAGGATTGTAATTGTCAGTGAGCATTCCCCTGGTAGGGAGTACCTTTACATCATAGATCCCATTTTCATGCAGCATCTTCATTGCCACTTCGGCTCCAGTCATTCCGCTTGGGAGCCCAACTTTAGAATACTTTGCAAATCTGATCTGGAGCATCTGCTGAACGAAAAAACTCAGCACCATCACCAGAATCATAATAACCCAAATGTTCATATTATCATTGAATTTTAATAAATTATCGTTTAATTATTTGAACCGGACGCAAATATAATCAAAATCCATGCAAATCCACCAACAGTCACAATTTGTCATGACATATTGACAAATGATGTATTCCCGGGTATTAGCGAATGCATTTTGAAAAGGAATATTATTTATGTATTTTTGCGGGCGTTTTTTGAGAAAAGGAGAAATGGACAGAAATGATGATTTTTCACGCCTTGAAATCAGTCTGAAAAGCTGCAAGGAAAACTATACATATTTCAGGTCGAAACTCAAATCCCGGACAAAGTTGCTTGTGCTTGTAAAAGCCAATGCGTACGGCCACGGAGCCATTGAGTTTGCATCGCTTATGGAAGACTGTGGTGCCGACTATCTTGCCGTTGCCTATCCTGTAGAAGGAATGGAACTCCGCAAGGGAGGCATCAAACTGCCGATTCTTGTCCTGACTGCAGGTACAGACTTCTTCACTGAAATCATCGACAATGCCCTTGAACCGGGAATCCCAAATCTCTACACTCTCAAAGCATTCTGTGAATGTCTGAAAGAAAGAGGAATGGAAAACTATCCCATTCACATCAAACTTGACACCGGAATGCATCGTCTGGGTTTCATGACAGACCAGCTGAAAGAGCTCCTTGACTTCCTTAAGGATTGTCCTTGGGTGAGGGTGAAATCCATCTATTCCCACCTTGCCGCTGCCGAGGATCCGGCTTCAGACGATTTCTCACTCGGGCAGATTGAAATGTTCATAAAGAACGCAGACTATATCTCACAGGCAATTGGTTACCGGCCGCTTCTTCATATCCTTAACTCCGCAGGTATCGAAAGATTCCCTCAGTATCAATTCGACATGGTACGCCTTGGCATAGGAATATACGGAGTCAGCGCCCTGGAGGGAGTCCACTTGTCCCCGGTCGCATCCTTTAAATGTAAGATATTGCAAATCAAGACATTGAAGCCTGAAGACGGTACAATAGGATATGGACGGCATGGACAAATAGCTCCTGAAGGAACCACAATTGCACCCATCCCTGTAGGTGATGCAGACGGAATCGACCGCCATCTGGGATGCGGCCGATGCTCATTTATGCTTAATGGGAAAAGGGTTCCGACCATCGGCAATATATGCATGGATATGTGCATGCTGGACGTAACCGGCGTTGATGCCAAAGCAGGGGATACAGTAACGATATTCGGCGAGGAACCGACTATTTCAGAACTCGCAGGAATTCTTGATACAATCCCTTATGAAATCCTCACATCAGTTCCCCGCCGCATAGAACGGGTAGTCTTGTAGAAAATCCGTTATTTAGTCTCGATAAACCTCAGGCATTTGAGAATCCATGCTGGAAGCGGCTTGCTGTCCTCTCGTTTTTCCAGGTTGAGGTAGATGCCGAGTTTCTTGATAATAGGAATCTTGAATGTTTCCACGAACTCGATCAAAGTACCATCAGGATCTTCGATATAGGTGAAATGGCCGTTGGCCTCTCCCATCTTGAAGTCTCTTCCACCGTCGCAGACAAACTTATGTCCCAAGGCCTCGCTGGCCTTGCGGATTTCCTCCATATTTCGTATGTCGAAGCAAAGATGTATGAATCCGGGATCACCCCAGAGTCGTCCTTCGTAAAGTTTTCGGGCTGCCGGCACTCCTTCTCCCACTATCCTTTGGACGAGCTCAATGTGCGAAGTACCAAGTACTTGCGAAAGAGGACCCTCGATTGGCTTCGACCTTGTAAGCATCACCCTGCGTACTGTGTACTGACCGCCAGGGATGCATTTCAGGTCATCGAAAACCCCCGTGACATCATATTCTATCTTGTCATATTCCATGATGCTGGAATAGAAATGAATTGACTTATCCATGTCTGAGACACCGAGCATCGCTCCATTGTTTCCACCGGTTGTCTTGCCCCTGTCAAGGAAAATATAACTGTCAGATTCGATGTCAAAAATATTGTCCCAAGGGTCACGGATGAAGAAATGTTCTTTTCCAGATGGAGCTTTGCATGGCTCGCAAAGAATATTCACACCCTTGGATTTCATTCTCTGATATGCAGCTTGTATGTCGCGGGATTTGACCTTGCAGGCAAAAATTCCGAGATCTCCCACTTCAGGAGTGAACTTGACATAATTGAGTTCCCTTCCGCGAGGTTCCCAGACTTCGAAACCACCGCCACCCTGAAGATTGATTACAAGGACAGCATATCTTGGCTGGGGTTTTCCGCCGGTATAAGGAAGCATCCTTTCAGCAACTCCCTCATCACCAACCATTTTTACATCTACTCCAAAAATGTCGCGGTACCAAGCCCAGCATTTGTCCGCATCATTCACACCGATTCCAACCTGCTGAATTCCGCAAATAACTTTTCTTTTTCCCATAATTGATTCAATAATTTATCGTGCAGAGACATGGCGTGCCAGGAAGCGGAAGAGGCAAGGTATATATTTGTAGAACGGCACCATGATGGTGTCAAACCCACCTATTACCTTCTGATGCCTGCCTCGTGCAATCGCCTTTATGGCAACACGTGCACATTTGTTAACATCATATCCGTTGGCCTGTCCCGGATCCATCACACCGGTAGCCTTGCCGTTCCCGTCTAGAGCATTCTTGGAAACCTCGGTGTGGATACGGCCAGGAATGATTATCGTAGTCTTTATCTGAGGATATTCGAGGGCGATTGTCTCGTAAAAGCCATGGATTGCATGCTTCGATGCACAATAGGCAGAACGGACAGGGAAGCCGAAAACTCCTGATACAGAAGAAACCACGGCGATGTGGACACCGTTATTAAGAAACATGTCCTTCAAAGACTTGACAAGATAGATACCTCCGAAATAGTTCACCTCCATCAGTCTCCTGTCAACGCTGATGTCAGTGTCAAGAGTGAGCGCCCTTTGGGAAATACCCGCATTCAGAAGCAGGAAATCAATCTGATGACCTTCGGAATGAATCCATTCGACAAGTTGGTCGATGGTCTCGGTCTTCTCCATATCAACGGTCTTGCACCATGCCTTCACTCCAAGGGAAATGCATTTCTGCATAACCTTCTGAAGAGGCTCGAGACGTCTTCCTGTAAGAATTACATTTGTCCCTTTCATGGCATACTGGTATGCCATGGCCTCACCGATGCCCGTGCCGCCACCTGTAATGAGGACAACCTTATTCTTAAATTCAATCATAAATTATTGTATGATAAATGATTAAAGCATCAGGCCTTCTTTGACTTTTGCAGCAGTTTCCTCGCCCTTGATGTGAGCAAGAATGGCAAGACCGAACTCCAGAGCCCAGCCTGGACCGCGACCTGTGATGATGTTTCCGTCTTTTACCACACCTTCCTTAACATATTCGGCTCCCTTTGCTATGAGCTTGTCCTCGAAACCATCATAGCAAGTCATTTTCTTGCCCCTGATGTCTTCAAGATTGCTCAGGACAAGGCTTGGAGCTGCACATATCGCAGCCACGGTACCGCCTTCGGCATAGTGCTGGCGCATGATGTCCATGAGTTTGTCAAAAGCAGCCAGATTTGCTGAACCAGGCATTCCGCCAGGGAAAATCATAGTGTCGGATGCGAGGCATGGTCCGAAAGTAGTCGAAGCCTTGAATTCACCGAATGCCATGTCGGCATAGACAGGAATCCTGTTGGAACTTGTCACAATTCGGTCGTCATATATGGAAACTATCTTCACGTTGACGCCGCCCCTGCGGAGCATGTCCACTGGAGTGAGGGCCTCGGAAATCTCGAAACCGTCAGCAAGGAATATGCATACACCTTTCATAGCAATCAGAGGGTTTTAAGGAAATTATTTATATTATCTTCTATTCTCTGCTTGATGTCCGTACCTTCGGCCTTAATGAAAGACTCCCCGGTAAGGTTCTCGTAAAGCTCTATGTATCTGTCAGATATGCCTTCAACAACTTCTTCTGTCATCTCAGGAACCTGCTGTCCCTCCTGACCCTGGAATCCATTTGCCATGAGCCATTCGCGTACAAACTCCTTGGAAAGCTGTTTCTGACGCTCGCCCTTTGCAAGACGCTCGGCATAACCTTCGCTGTAGAAGTATCTTGATGAATCCGGAGTGTGGATTTCGTCCATAAGGTAAATCTTGCCGTCCTTCTTTCCGAACTCATATTTTGTGTCAACGAGGATGAGTCCCATTCTGGCAGCAATCTCGGTGCCTCTCTGGAACAGAGCCTTGGTGTAAGCTTCGAGCTGCTCGTAATCCTCCCTTGAAACGATACCCTGGGCAATAATCTCTTCTTTAGAGATGTCCTCATCATGACCCTCGGCAGCCTTGGTGGTCGGAGTGATTATCGGCTCTGGGAATTTCTGGTT
>JALFNZ010000087.1 GCA_022774085.1 Bacteroidales bacterium | reverse complement strand
CTTCATCAGCTCAAGCCGTTTGGATATATTGCCGTTCTTTCGGGGGCTGGCATTAATTATCAATAGTTTCATCGTTGACAATAATTATTGCGTTATATAATCCGAAATTTCCGGGCAAACATAGCAAATAAAATAACAAGTATTATATTATTATCAAAGGAATATAAGCTCACGAAAATATATCAGCTGAAAATAATTTTTATTTCTCACCCATACCCTCCGATTCCGGAAACCCTCGCTGTCAACATTCTCGATGCTTCGTTTCAACATCAGCGGTGTCCAGGTAACCGGCACCACCCTATACAACATCGCCCACAAAAGGCTCAGCAACACAAGCCCCAACGGTACATACAAAAATAATAACCTCAAAATCCGTTTCATATCCAGTAATTTCAGGCAAAGGTACGAATTCCATTGCAGGAATCCTTCATAAAACTACATCAGACGGTCATATGTCTTTTCAAAGATGGCATTACATTTGATGGACAGCGCGGTTCTGGAACGATAGAACTATATTATATGAAGATTCTTATTCTTTCATGCAACACTGGAGAAGGTCATAATTCCAGCGCCAAAGCCCTTCAGAGCACTATGCTGAAAAGAGGCCTGGAATGCGATGTTCAAGACACAATTGCACTTATAAGTCCTGCCGTATCGCGCAAGGTATCAGACGTTTACGTTTACTCCACAGGCAATACTCTCTTTGAAAAGGCCTACAAGATAGGGGCTGTGGTAAGCGACATCAACAGCCCTTCAATCAAGTCTCCGGTATATATGACCAATAAATTATATGCCGAGAAATTATACAGATATATTATTGACAACCAATATGATGCAGTTATCTGCGTCCATCTTTTTCCGGCAGAGGCTATTACTGCGCTCAAGAGGAACGGCGTCCTGCATCTGCCGGCAATTTTCGTAATGACGGACTACACCTGCATCCCTTTCCTCACGGAGACAGAACTGGATAGTTACGTAATTCCTCACGAAGATCTGATCGAGGAGTTCGTCGAGAAAGGCATTCCACGTGAGAAGATAGTACCTGTAGGCATCCCTGTCAACGAAGAAAAGTTCGCTGCTCGCATTCCTGCCGGTCAGGCCCGTAAGCAGATCAACGCTGAATTTGCATGGGACGACGCTGATGGCAGATGGTTCCTGCTCATGGGTGGTTCCATGGGGTTCGGAAATATGAACGGACTGATTTCAGCCCTCCAAAGTCAACTAAATGACAATGACAGGGTTATATGTATTTGCGGGCGAAACGAGGATATTCTTTCGAGCATTCGCGAGGAGTTTGCTGAAGACAGTCGTATCAAGGCTGTAGGATTCACTGACAAAGTGTCAGTTCTGATGGATGCAAGCGATGTGCTGTTTACAAAACCGGGAGGAATCACTAGTACTGAGGCCATAATCAAGAATATTCCTCTTATTCACACGGCTCCTATTCCTGGTCTTGAAGACAGAAACGCCCGTTTCTTCCACTATCATAATATGTCTTACAGTTCGCCGGACCCTAAACAGCAGGCTGCCGTTGCACTGAGGCTTTGTGAAGACGCTGCATACCGCAAACGTATGCTCGATGCCCAGAACAGGAATTCCAATCACCGTACCTGCGATACTATCACCGATCTTGTGCTGAGTTATGGAAAATAAAAAGCAGATTATGGGCCTGAGCAGGCTCTCTTTCGCCATTTTTGTCCTTTGCGTGCTTTTCCTTGTCGGGGCAGCTCTTTCCCTTGTCTTTTTCCACGACGACCATGCAGCTGTCAGCCGCGTTGCCTTTCAGATGTTCGAGGTGGTCCTGATGATTCTTGTCATCTTCCTTCCGAAAATGCTGAAATCTGTTGCGGACATCAAGGTGCCGGCGGTGATGGATTTCGGTTTCGTCTTTTTCTGCTTCGGCTCGCTGATACTTGGGGATGTTGTTGATTTTTACGGTAAGTATGAGTGGTGGGACGCATTGCAGCACGGCATTTCAGGCATTCTTCTCGGAATACTCGGCTATGCTATTATCAACTTATTCAACACATTGGAAGGCAATAAGATACGATACACTCCGATTTTTGTTGCAGTGTGGGTAGTGTGCTTTGCCCTGTCTATCGGAGCGATGTGGGAGATTGTCGAGTTTATCACCGACGGTCTTTTCGGGCTCAATTCGCAGCAGTTCCTTGAGGGCAGCGGTACCTTTGACAATGCCGCACCTCTGATGGGCCATGAGGCTCTCCGCGACACTATGGAGGACCTTATGCTTGATTTTGCTGGCTCTTTCATTGTTGCGGTTGTCGGCTATTTCGATCTGAAAAAGCAGCGGAATGTGCTTTTGTCCTTCGTCGAGAATATGAAATAATTCTTCAGGCTGCCCATGATGTTTCGAGCTCAGCACTTTTGTCCGGGGAAGTAGGCTTTTTCCGGACAAAAACAGTTTTCAGCCAATTTCATCCGTAAAACGATGCTTTTTCCGGACAAAACTGAAGTTTAAGGTCAACTGAAATATGAAAAACACACTGGATAAACAAAAAAATATGGAAAATTATAACGATTTGAACAGCAATAAGAAATTCAGGGTAATATTTGTGTGCCACGGAACTATTTGCAACCATTATATGTTAAATCACAGAAGGTACTGACACCGGGGTTATCCTCAACATCCGAATAACCAATGCAAAAGAACTCCTCCTGACTATGACTCTTCCAGTATGGAAAATTGCACACAAATACCGCATTTATGACACGGCATAATAAATTTTTGTTTTATGTATTACATTTATCAAAAATATTCATATATTTGTCCTGCGAAACAGAAGAAAATGGAGCAGAATGATAAAAAGAGAGGTGGTGCCCGAGCCGGGGCAGGACGTCCGAAAGGAGACAGCCGGATGATATCGTTCCGTGCCCCCGGGAGGCTGGCAGATGAACTCGACCGCATGGAAAACCGTACGGAATTCATCAGGAAGACTCTCAGCGGAGCTTTGTTCAACAAACCCCTTACCCTCCCCTACTTTGACATAAAGGTGGTGGCTGGTTTCCCGGTTCCGCTGGACAATGACGAGAGGTCCCAGGATATTGACATAATCTCCATGTTGTGCCCGCACCCTGAAGCATCATACCTGATAAGAGTCAGCGGAGACTCAATGAAGGATGCCGGTGTATTAAGCGGGGATATTGTCATTGTGGACAAAAGCAACCGCAACCCCTCCCCACGGGATGTGGCAATGTGTGAACTCAACGGAGAATATACACTCAAGCGTTTCGTAAAGGAAGACGGGCAGGGATGGCTTGTACCTGCCAACCCGAATTATCCGCGGATCAAGATTACTCCGGAAGATGAATTCAGTATATGGGGAACTGTGACCTATATCATCCACCGGCCAAGAGAATGATATGACAAAACAAAAACACTAAACAATATTTCTATGAGAAAATTTATTTTTACAATTATGGCGGCCCTTGCCATAATTTCATGTTCAGACAAGACAGTTGGTCTTCAGGTCGAAACAAAACAGGGCGTATTGGAAGGATTCGACCAGAACGGAGTCAAGACATTCCTCGGAATTCCATTTGCAAAGTCACCTGTTGGTAAACTTCGCTGGCAGGCACCTCAAGAGCCTGAAAAATGGATTGGCGTCCGCCCTGCAAAAGAATTCGGCAACGATCCGATGCAGCCTAATATGTTCGGAGACATGGCATTCCGCGGCCCCGGACGCAGCGAAGACTGCCTCTATCTTAATGTATGGACAGCAGCCAATTCTGTCAAAGACGGACTTCCTGTACTCATCTATTTCAATGGTGGCGGCCTCATGGCTGGTTCAGGTTCCGAGCCACGATATGACGGAGCTGCAATTGCAAGAGAAGGTGTCATCGGTGTGACTGCAAACTACCGTGAAGGCATTTTCGGATTTTTCTCACATCCCGAGCTCACAGCAGAATCACCTTACGGAGGAAGCGGCAACTACGGATTCCTCGACCAGGTGGCAGCAATCAACTGGGTTAGGGAGAACATTTCTGCATTCGGAGGTGACCCTGAAAGAATCACCATAGTCGGCGAGTCGGCAGGTTCATTCTCTGTGAGCGTACTCATGGTATCACCTCTGTCAAAAGACAAGATTGCAGGTGCCATGCTTTCATCCGGAGCTGAAGTTCTTCCTTATGCAGCCGATACTCAGGCATCTGCTGAAGCAGCAGGAAAAGCGCGCCTTGAAAGCAAGGGCATTATGAGCATAGCTGATGCAAGGGCAATCGATGCCGACCAGCTTCAGGCCATGCTTCCTCCGACCGGAATGTCAAACGTCGTCCTCGACGGATATTTCATGACAGAAACACCTGATGCTGTGTTCGCCAAAGGTGAGCAGGCAAACGTTCCTCTGCTTGCCGGATGGAACTCACTTGAGGGCACTCCTTTCCAGGCTCTTGCAGGTCAGGCTCCTACTCTTGAGAACTACAAGAAGGCTATGACTGCAACATTCGGAGACAAGGTTGACGAAATCTTCCGGGCTTACGGTATAGTATCAGACCTTGATGTGGTAAGCCAGAAAGGAATCGACCTGGCATCCGATCTTTTCACAGGTTTCTGCACATGGAAAGTCTGTGATTATCATGCAAAGACATCAGGTCAGCCTGTTTACCGTTATAAATACAATCATCCACGTCCACAGGTTTCAGCAAAGATGGGAGACAAAGTTGCTGCCCTTGCAGGTGGTGTACGCGAAAAGAGTGAAGAAGAAAAAGCAGCTGAAAAGAAAGGACGTCCTCAATTCCAGATCAGCGGCGCTGTACACTCTGCAGATATCGAGTATGCGATGGGCAACCTCTCTACAAACGAGTACTACGAATGGCAGCCTGAGGACTACGCTATCTCAAAAGTGTTCCTTTCATTCTATGCCAATTTCTGCAAGAACGGCAATCCTAATGGAGAAGGACTTCCAACCTGGACACCTATCAACGGCAAACTCGATGCGGCTCCTGTCATGCAGATTGATGTTGTAAGTGCTGAGGTTGCAGATCCTGCCAAAGAGAACGCCTACAGGACACTTGACAACTTCTACCAGAGCAGATAATCTGAATAAGATTCAATCGAAAGAGGCTGACTTTTTGGTCAGCCTCTTTATTTAATATCCTCACTAAAGATGCCTCCCTGAGTGATTCTCCTGTAATTCACCGGAGTGACACCTGCGGTTCGACGAAAATCGGTGAAAAAGTAATCATTATTCTCAAAACCAAGTTCCAGGGCAATCTCCTTGATGGTATTATTGGTGTGTGTCAGCATCTCCTTGGCAAGATTGATTTTCGATGCAATGTCGGATTCATTGAAAACTTTGTTGCATCTTAGGTAAATTGCCATGCTAACCCTCGTTAACTTCTCTTTTCCCGGCTATCATTGGCGTTTACCGTTATGTATTTTCTCTGGTTTAAAAAATCGCTGATACCCATAATTGAAGCTTAACATCTGCGAATATACCTTTATTCAACATATTCTGCTATCTTTGCCGCCTGATTTTGAAAAACGCGAGATATATCATGAATAGTATCTTTATCGTATTGCCCATCCTGACGGTTCTGATGTTCGATCTCGGACTGACTCTTCAGGGAAAGGATTTTCTGCTCGTACTCAAAAGGGGCAAATCCGTGATTGCAGGAATGTTGGGACAGCTGGTCCTGCTGCCACTCATAGCCTGGGGCGTTGCAACCATTTTGAACCTGAGCCCTCTGATGACAATCGGTCTGGTGCTAATAGCATGTTGTCCGGGAGGTAGTTCCAGCAATGTATTCTCAAAACTTGCCAAAGGCGACGTAGCACTTTCAGTATCACTGACCGCTGTCAGCAGCATCATTACCCTGTTCACTATTCCTCTGATAATGCAAGTTACAACGGCCCATACCGGCGAAGCCATCGGAATACATCTTCCTGTCAAAAATCTCCTGATGCAGAACATTGTGACAATGCTTCTCCCTATCATCCTTGGAATACTGATCAGGCAGCGCTGGCAGAATGCAGCAGACAAGATTGACCGTGTACTGTCGAAGCTTGCCTTCCCTGCCCTGATGTTCCTGGCGGCAGTATTTTTCATTCAGCACAGGGCAACCATTGCTGAAAACTTTTCCACACTCGGAATTGCAACTACAATGCTTCTGCTATGCGCCATTGCGCTTGCATTGGTGCTCTGCCTCATTTTCAGGCTCAAGACTCAGGAAAGGCGCACCATTGTCATCGAAGTAGGCATGCAGAACGCAGCCCAGGCCATTGCCATAGCAAGCAGTCCGTTTGTCTTCAATGACGGACGCATAGCAATCCCTGCAATTATCTATGCCCTGATGATGAATGTCATCCTTCTTATCTATGTCGGAATCGTCAACAAAGGCAAAGTAATTTAAGGTATAAATTAACCTATGAAAATCAAAGAGATAACAGTAATTATTTACACCCTGACCACATGCCTTTGCGCCAATGCCCAAGACAAGCAAAGCGGTGAAGTGGAGCTAGGTGCCGGATATGGTCATACAGCACCTTATCAGGCAAGCATGAAACTGAATATCGAAGGAAAGAAACTGAATTTCTCTCCTTTAATCGGTATAAAAGGCATCACCCCTTATTCATCAAAACATATCGGGTATGAATCATATACATTCACTGGTATTGACCCGTTTTCGGAAAGCATTGGTGATCAATACTTTTCCAATAAAGAAACCGAATCAATGGGAATCATTTCCGAATATGGCTTCAAACTGGACTACAGTCCCTCAAAATGTCATATTCTATTTGTAGATTTTGAAGGAGAAAACGTCAGCCAGAATGAAACTGGTACTTTCAATGAAAGACTGCTGACAGCCGGAAGCCAAACCACAAGCAACAAATGGAGAATCAACTCCCCTATGCTGATGGAAAATGCCTTGTCAGCAGGAGCCGGCTACAGATTCTCATACAGCGCCAATGGCAGCCTTGAGCTCAAATACCATTTCAAGAATGAAAACGAAACTGAAGAAAAACAGCTGGAAGCTATTGAACTACAAGGATTTGAAGAATTCTCTAAAAGCCTTTTGAAGGCTGACGTAAAGATCTTGCATCACAATCTGCACCTTGTCCTGAACCATCATTTCTCAAAAGTTGACCTGAACGTTGCCGCCCGATACGAAAACAGGCTCATCAAGAGCAACGATTTGCAATGGTTGGATGAAAAGCTTACCATGGAAGACCATTTTCGCCACCAGTATTGGACCGGAGCAATGAAATCTTCAGTAAATTATATGCCAATCAATAGTTTACGGCTTTTTGCAGAATTGGAATATGCTTATACCAAAATGCAGGGCAGAAGCCTTCATGACTTCCTGCCCAAAGTGATAATCGAATGGCGCCCGTGGAGCGCAGGAGTGCTTTCACTGCATTACGACAGACTTCTCGTCAGACCTGACTTCAAATATCTCAATCCGGCAGAAATCAGAGAACCTTTCGCCATGCGTCAAGGCAATGAAAATCTCGTGGGCATCCATATCAACAAGGCTAACTTTGATTTCGACTGCAAACTTCCGGTGGTGGCGATCCATCTCAACTGCGGCTACATCTATTCAGATGACGGTTTCAACGGAATCTGGATGGAAAGAGGCAACCGCAGGATATACCAATGGGGCAACGAGGGCATCAGACATGCCTTGAACATCAGCCCGTCAATCAGAATAAAGGCAGCTGACAAAACTGAAATTAACGCCCATGCAACAGTTCTTTGGGACAACCGAATTGCAGCAGCAATCAATATGTCGAACAGCAACTGGGGTTATGCTGCTCATCTGGACCTGAAGCAGGGACTGCCTGCAAAATTCGCGATAATAGTTTACGGAGACTACAGTTTCGGCAACACTCTGGACCTGTACAGGCGTGCAGGAACAGCCTATACTTTCGGAGCAAGTCTAGAACGCAGTTTTGGAAAGCACCTGCACGCAGCCCTCGAAGGAGGATACCACCGCTATGCGGACGAGCTCATCTCACAAGGAGCCTACACAGGTCTGTCATATCTCCACCCGGAGCACCGCTACCATGCAGGAATCAGCGTCCGATACAAATGGTAAGGAACCGACTGAAAAACTTGCCATATCGAAGTCCGAAGGAAGCAGTCGGGACATCTATTCGTGATGGGCGCGATATTTTACAATATGGCGGGAAAGCGGTTTCAATTCAGGAGTCTGCCTGATGCGCTGAACCACGAAAGTTGCTACCTTGAGGGCACCGGCATATACCGTGTGTGTATTGTCGTTACGTCCCTCAGGATAGCATTCACACTCTCCCGGAGCGAGTTGCATGAAAAATGGCTTTGAAGCCTCGTCTCCAAGCGACTTTAGCCAATCGCGGGTATCCGAATAGATATCAAGAAGTACGACACCTTTTTCTTTTGCAACAGCCTCCATTGCAGGAATATAATCCGTATGGCAGTTCTCGTCCAGAACGCCCTCTTTGAACCAGCGGCGGCTGACCGGAGTAAGCAGCACTGGGGTAGCGCCTTTGGAACGGACTTCATCAATGAAACGACGCAGATTGTCGCTATAGGCACCATAGGCCGGGGCATAGCGCAATGTATCATCCTGCTTGGAGTCATTATGTCCAAACTGCAGGAAAACATAATCTCCTTCATTTAGGTCGGCCATCATCCTGTCCCAATGCCCGAGAGTACGGAAACTCTTGGTACTGCGGCCATTACGTGCATGATTCCTCACATTGATCTCATCGTCGAAGAAATTAGGGAACACCATTCCCCACCCCCTCTCGGGGCTGCCTTTTGACATGTCTTTAGGCGCACATGTGCTATCGCCGCAAAGGTGAATCGTTACATGATTTTCAGATTTGGTTTTCGCATGGCAATCTATTGACATTGCAGCAATCAAAAAGAGGCCGAAGCCAAGAATTCGTTTAATTTTCATGGTCTTAGTTTAAAATGACAGCCTGAATTAGCTACATCAGTGAACCTCACTGAAATACTTCAGGAACTGGGTCCTCATCAGCTTGTCGGCATTCTCAGGCTCAGCGGCATTCAGTTTGCCCTTATAGTCATTGACAGACTCATATCCCTTCTCCTGCTGCCATTTTTCAAGGCCTGCATTGGCCTCTGAAATCCATGAAGCACCACCACGGATGATAGGGCTGGCAACCTCAACTGCAGCAGCTCCGCTGAGAATGGACTTAACGACACCTTTCCATGAATCAACACCGCCTGATACAGCCAGGTCAACCGCAGGAACAGCAGATGAAACAAGACCGGCCCACCTGAGAGGAAGTGATAGATCAGCCGCACAAGTGAAAGGATTGCCAGTTGTGAATGCAATCTTGTCAACGTCGATGTCGGTCGGATAGAACCTGTTGAAAAGGACTACGGCTTTCGCTCCCTTGGCATAAAGCCTGTCGCAAAGTGCCACCGGATTGGAAAGGTTCGAACCTATTTTTGCAATTACAGGAATATTAATCCTTGATGCAACATTGGCTACGATATCCTCATGCATCTTTTCGAAATCACCTTGAGTATAATTGCGGGCAGTGCACAAGCTCATGACGTTTAGCTCCAGGGCATCAGCTCCAGCCTCCTCGATTCTGGAAGCAAATTCCTCCCATTTTCCGTCTGTATGGCATGCAATCGAAGCAATTACAGGGATTGAGCACTGAGCCTTTGCCTGTTTGATAAGGTCCAGATAATCAGACAAAACCTTCTCTCCAAGATAACCTGCGAGATAGTCGTATGCTTCCGGATGAATATCAATATCATTTGCTGCGACTTCCCTTGTTATACTCTCTTCAAAAAGTGACTTCAGGACAACTGCTCCTGCTCCAGCCTTTTCGAATTCAACAAGTTTCGAAACGGAAGCCGTCTGACTGTTGCTTCCAACTATGATTGGGGACTTGATCTGAAGTCCTGCGAATTTTGTACAAATATTGCCCATTGGTTACAGTGTTTACATATATTCTGCAAATATATTGATTTTTATTAAATTTGCACGGTATCAAAAAAATCAAAACATGAAAACATTTGCAAGAATATTCCTGACTGCGACCATGCTTCTTGGCTGTCTTTCAGCATCAGCAACAAGAACACTACATGTTGTCGAATCCCCCAACCTACATTGCAACGATACCATCGTTGTATATTGTCCGGATATGCCTCAGCCTGGATGCGAAAACACAAACTGTCCGATGGCTGCCGAATGTTCCACCCGGCGGGGACTACCAACGCTTTTCCTGCTACACGGATGGGGCGGGAAATGGTCGAGCTGGGAAGAAAACACTGACCTTCAAGCACTTTGCAACAGATTTAATTTCAGAATCATCTGCCCCGACGGATTCAAGGACAGCTGGTACATCAATAAGACTGACCAGACTGACATGAAATGGAGAGACTTCTTCTGGAACGAGCTCTGGCCGCTGATGGACAAGGAATATGGGCTCGATCCGGGACGTACCTTCATCGATGGTCTGTCCATGGGAGGACATGGTGCCATGAACATCTTCCTCGACCGACCTGACTTGTTCGCCGGTGCCGGTTCCATGAGTGGAGTCCTTGACCTGAAATATTCCGCCGGATCGAAGGAGCTCATTCCTCCTATGATCGGAGCAAAGCATATTGAAGACCCTGAATGCAAGGCCATCGGTGCAGTCCATCGCCTTGAAAGGCTGCCTGAAATATGCGGGGAGGCAGCCTCAAAGAAAATGCTCGTTGTAAGCTGCGGCTCTCAGGACACCAAGTTCGTTCCGGCTGCAGAAGACTTCGTACGCAAATGCAACGAAATGGGCATCAAGCATATAGCACTGTTCAGCCCAGGGAAGCACCGTTGGAACTATTGGGTATGGGTACTTCCCTACCATCTCGAATGGTTCAGCCAGAACATTGACTGAAATTCACCAAATGTCTGTCACCCATCACTCTGATTTGATGGAGTCAACAGGGTCGGACAAGGCGGCGGACAGGCTGCGGAGCGTCACGACGGTGACAGTCACAAGGAGCACTGCCGCAAGGGCGAGAACGAACACCCACCAGTAAACAGGCATCCTGTAGGCGAAGCCCTTGAGATAGGCATTGACAATCAGCCATGCAATCGGAAGAGAAAGCAAGAAGCATACGAGAACAATACGTATAAACTTGATATTGAACATTTTGAGTATGTCCGGCACAGTGGCTCCGTTCACCCTTCTGATTCCGATTTCCTTGCGTCTGTACTCAGCCTCGAACATCACCAGGCCGAAGACTCCCATCAGGGATATGACAATGGCCAAAGCGGTGAACAGCAGAATGATACGGGATGTCCTCCTTTCTTTTCCATACTCGGAATCGAGTCTGCTGTCAAAGAAAGAAACTTCGAATTCATCCTTGGGAACTGAGGGATCAAGTTCGTGGAGTCTAGTCTTTATCCAGTCCATGAGGACAGGGATGTCGGCTCCCGGCTGAGTCCTGATATAGAGTGTTTTGAGCATCTTCCAGGAATTCCTTCCGAAAACATAGAGTGCGAAAGGCTCCACGCCCTCTGCAAGTGCCCTGTAATTGAAGTTCTTGCATATTCCTGCAATTTCGGTTTCTCCCTGATGTCCCAGCATCTTGTCATCGAGAGTAAGGCCGAACTTGTCCCTTGCCGCCTCGTTGAAAATGAATACGCCATTTTCGCAGATTTCGTCACTTTCAGTGAAATTCCTTCCTTCAATTATTTCTATTCCCATGACATCCAGGAAGTTCCACTGAACAGGATAGCACATGAAGTTGATCTGTTCTCCCTTGAACTGCCTTCCCCAGCCCATTCTGTAGTTCGACACGATGTCTCCATCCGCAAAGGTGACATCCTTGATAGCAGGATTGCTTTTGAGCTCTGATGTGGTGGTCTTTCTCATATTAGCAATATTGAACGAGGTATAGACCTGGAGCAGGTGGCTGCGGTCGAAGCCCATGTCATAGTGGAGCATATACTGCCTCTGCATGGTCACGAAGCAGGCGCATATTATCAGCACGATGGAAACCATGAATTGGAAGCCTATGAGTCCTGTGCGGAAAGCCTTGCCTTTGGACGCGGTGCCGAAACTGCCTTTCAGGGCGAAGGCCGGAGAGAAGGAGGTGATGTAGAGAGCCGGATAGAGAGAAGAAAGGACTGCCAGGACCATTCCGCCGAGAGATGTAAGCACCGCTACTCCTATATTCTTGGAAATCAATGCACTGCAAGGAATCAACGAGGCAAAGGTGCTGCCGCAGAAGAGTTTAACTATTCCAGATGCAATGGCAAGGGCTATGACTATCATCACCAGTGACTCGCCTACTATCCCGAGAATAAGCCTTGTGCGGGATGCTCCGAGAATCTTCCTTGTATTGACGGCTTTCAGACGCACCGGCACAAGGGCGAAGAAGAAGTTGATGAAATTTATGAAGGCAATGACTATCACCAGAACGGCTATGGCGAGCAGGGTCCAGGTTGTGGTCTTGCTGCCGCTTCTGCCGGGGCTGGAGAGAGTCTTCTCGAAATAGATGTCCTTAAACGGAAAGAGTTTGATTTTGAGTCTTGCCTTACTCTCTTCCAAGTCCTCATCAGAGACTTCCTCCCCCTGTTCGTCTGCCATATTGAGGAAGGTTTTGACTATATAATCAAATGCCTGTTGTTCAAACAGTTCC
>JALFNZ010000068.1 GCA_022774085.1 Bacteroidales bacterium | reverse complement strand
TCCCGGAAAACCTCAGGACCTTTTCCTTTATTTACAAGGTTCAGCAAAGCCCTTTTGAGATAGATGGCAGGAGCTTTCCACCAAAGAGGCAAAGGCATTTTCTCCTTCAGATCCAGCACAGTGACCTCATTGTCCATCCCTTCCAGGACGGATTTCAAGGCATAGGCCTGAAGAAGTCCTCCGTAATTCACATGCAGAGGAAGTGTGATTATGGCAATTTTCATTTCGTCAATTGTTTCTTCAATCGGGACATGGCACTATGGAATGTCCTGTACATACGTTTATAAAAGGGTGGTCGTCTGACAAAGCCCTTCATGTAAGAGTATAAGTTTTTTCCGGCATTCGGAAGGCCAGCGAAAAATGCAGCCCTTGAAGCAGGTACAGGGATGTTCCCTCCAAAGCCTCCATTTGCAGTAATCGCCTCATTCACAAGAACTTCCTCAAGATTGACATTCAAAGAAGCCACTATTTCCATTCCCTTTGGGCTGTTGGCGGACAGAACGTTCAGCCCTTTCCCATCGTTGAGTTTCGGGATGGCCTTTCCGACGTTCCAGAAATCACCCAGGGTGATGTCACTGCCCGAACGGGCACATCTGAAACGGCAGTTGTAGCACGATGGGCGGAGCGTGATATCCTGCAGGAAAAGAGCCAGATAAGGATCCTTATCCTTGGATGAGACAATCCTGCGGCCATCATCCATCGTGACGGTGAACGAATAATTCCTCCATCCCGTTGTTTTGTCACGGAATTCCACCTTTACTATATGTCCTCCATGACGTTCTTCCAATGCATCCACATATCCGGACCACAGACCTTGCCCAGGCACGCCATGGCAGGCACAATCCACGGTAACAAGTCCGGAATAATCCTTTTCGAGATACCCCTTAAGACCCGCCACCTGGCAAGGAGTACCGCTGAACAATGCCTGTCTCCCCTGCTCAAGGCAGGAACGGACATCCTCAAAACTCGAAAACAAATCACTCTGAACATATTTCGATCCCCTCATGGCCTGAATGTCATCCTCCACATGGCCGACCGTCCTTACATCGAGGAAGGCAGCCCCGAACACCTTGCCACCCTTTTCAAGTACATCACGGGCAAGGACAGGGAAGATGCCCCCGGAGGAGGAACCGGCATGGTCGGCATCACTTCTCGCAGCCCAGGTTTTCAACATACCGGCATCCTCAGGCAAGGCAGCCCGCGACAGAATCGGACAGACAGCCTCGCATTTTCCGCATCCGATACAAAGGTCAGGATTTGCAAAAGGATAGTCAAATCCCTCAATATCCCTTTTCATTATGATACATTGCACGGGACATGCCGCCACACAAGCAGTGCAGCCACAGCAAAGGGAGTTGTCTTTTATATTAATCATTTGCGGAACATCTTTATTATCAATGACTTGATTTCAATTCTTTCACTTGCGGAACATCCCATGAAAAGTATGGAGACAGCAGAGCAAGCCATGGCGAGCATCATGCTGATGCAAGAATTCAGCATGCCCGAAGGCATGAACAGATGGCAAAGAAGCGGCAGGGGCAGGGCTGCAGCAGTAACACCGAGCACGTTGAGCCAGACTCTGCGCAGAAAGCCCCGTGCTGAAAGGCCTATCATACCCCTGAGCATCACCAGACGGGCAAAGAAGCATATCTGAGAAATTGCAATCGCCACCATGACAGTCACTTCCGGTACGGCGCCTAATTTCAGCAAGAGCCATGAAACGGGCAGGTTCAAAAGCTGAAGGCCACCCACAACTATCTGATAGTTTCGGATCTTGCCGGTTGCAAGCATTGAGGTTATCAAAGGATGGGAGATTGATTCGCTCAGGCTGAATACCATGAAAAGCCTTACGAAAAGAACGGAATGCTCTGGTACTTCTTTCAGCCACAGGTCCAGAAGAAGGTCCGCGCCGAATATCACAGGCAAGGCAATGACCAGCAGCAGGTAGTATGACATCCTGGAAGATTTCCGCACAAGGGACATCATGTATTCCATATCCCCGGCAGCATAAGACTTGGTAATCTGAGGATTGACCGCAGTCATGAAATTGGTGACAAAGCCCTGGACGGAATTGCTCAGCTGAAGAGCCACTCCCCTTGCAGCATTTACTCCCACTGATGAAAAGAGATTCACCAGGATGTTCCCGCCGTGGTCCCTGAGAACTCCCGATGCCGAACCAATGAAATTCCATCCGGCGAATGAGAACATTCTTCCAACGAGGGTGGCATCAAATACCATCCGAAATTCACATTCTGGGAAATGAGTCCGGCAATACCAGAGATAAACCATCCTTACGACAAGGACGACACCCGCCATAAGGGCAGCATACATGACAAGACGGTCACCATCGGAGAACATTATGGCAAGAGCGACGGCCAGCCTCAACATTCCGTCCAATATTCCTGTCCAGGCATAGGCAGACATCTTCTCGTGAGCTGTGATTGAAGCAGTCTGCGGGACGCTCATAAGGTTGACCACGAAGGCGAATATGCTGAAGTGAAGCACCTTGCATGCCGCAGGAATCCTCTGCGGAGGGAT
>JALFNZ010000183.1 GCA_022774085.1 Bacteroidales bacterium | reverse complement strand
CTATCAAAAATTTTTACATTTATAAAAATTTTGTGAGAGTATGATAGCCGTTCGCTATCGCTCACTCTCACGATGAAAATCATTTGATATCGCCCTTGGGCGAAAATATATCAAAGATTTTCATGTTCGGTTTCATATTATCAATTTCCATTTCATGCCTGCAAAGTTATGAAAATTGATATTTAATACAAATTTATTTATAAGTAAAATCATATACCTGCCCCGTCGTCGAAGCTGGGCACATAGATGGAACGTGCCTGCAGGACTTTTGAGCCGGCAGGGACATGACGGTTCATCATGTTAGTATATCTTACGACTGTCAAAGTTTCAAAGAAAAAATCAAAATTCCATAAAAAAATTAATAATACCATTAATAAATTTCAAAATAATTAAAAATAAATAATAACTTTACGGATGCAAAACTTTTAAAATACTATAGAAATGAAAATAAAGGAAGGATTTTTACTGAGAGAATTGTGCGGAGAACACATCGTTACAGCCGAAGGCTTGGAAAACATCAATTTCAACAAACTGATTTCGCTCAATGAAACAGCAGCTTTCCTGTGGAAGGCACTCATTGGCAAGGAATTCACGGTGGAAGATATGGCTCAGCTCCTCGTTGATGAATGGGGCATAGATATGGAACTTGCTCTGAAAGATTCTGAAAATCTGTGCAAAGCATGGGAGGAAGCCGGAATAGCAAAATAACCACTGTCATGTCAAAACCAATCACTTCACCTTATCACGACAAGAAATTCATAGCTGTGATAAGTGTAGTGCTGCTCCTGGCAGCATTCTACTTCATTCCTACAGACTGTTATGCTTCCTTTACCGGAAGTTTCATTCCGGCACACCGGATAGCCTTTCCTTTGGCAGTCCTTACCCTGTGCGGAGCATTCATGATTCCATGGCAGATGGCACTTGCCATGATGTTCTCTTGCATTGGCGATTATATGGGCTCTTGCAGCAACTTCATCATGCAAATGGGAGGTTTCGCCCTTGCCCACATCATGCTGATCAGCTATTTCATAAGGCGTTACATCGCATGCAAGGGAGCGGCAAGCCGCAGGAAGAAAAGTTTCATAACCCTTGGCATCCTGACAGCCATGTCAATCGCAATAATTTCTATCATTCTCATCGTACCAAGCATTCCTAAGGGAGTCCTGCAAATCGGATGCATTATCTATATGATATTGATATGCACCATGTTGGCTACCGCAATTTTCCAGCGGAACGGCATCTATGCCTGCGGAGCCCTCTTCTTTGTCCTGTCCGACTTCATCCTTTCATGGAACAAATTCGTCGCACCGATAGAAGGACAAAAATACCTTATAATGGTACCATATTACCTTGCACAGATTCTTCTTTGGATCAAGGCTTACGATGACAAAAGCCGCAAAATTTTGAGATAAAATGAATCCCAAACCATCTAGAATCCTTTCTGTCGATGCATTGAGAGGTCTCACTGTACTCGGCATGGTCCTGTGCGCATCAATCGGCTTCAATTCAGGCCTTCCGGCCTGGATGTTCCATGCACAGACACCTCCACCTACCTATGCATTCAACCCCGAAATCGCAGGACTTACATGGGTCGATCTGGTCTTCCCGTTTTTCCTGCTGCCGCTCGGAGCTGCCTTCCCACTTGCAATGCGCAAGAAGATTGAAAACGGGACCGGCACCGGAACAATGCTGAGGAACCTGCTCAGAAGATGGGCAATCCTTGTTTTCTTCGCACTGATTCTCGGCAACTCTTATGACATCTGGTCCACTGCCAGACCTGGATGGTGCGCAAATCTGTTCATGATGGCGGTCTGGGGAGGACTTTTCCTCTTTCTGGTCCGGGTGAAGAACGGCATTGTCAATCTTTGCGGAATGGCTGTACTTGCTGCCCTTGCCATTTGGAAAGTCAAATGGTTCGGTGTAGGGCTCGACATATACAAAAGTGACATCATCATGATGATTCTGGCGAATGTAGCTCTCTTCGGAGGTTTAATATGGCTATTCACGCGCAACACACCTGCAATCAGATGGGTGATATTCGGCATAGTGGCCATAATCAAGGCTCTGGATTCATACCTGCCTTCCGTACTTGATTGGGTTCCTGACCTCAATGGCATCGGATGGTGCTTCCAGATGGAATGGCTGCAATACCTCCTGATAGTGATACCTGGCTCATTCATAGGCGATTACCTGCTTGATCGTTCGAGAAAGAACCAACAGCCCGTATTCGATACAAAAAGCACAGCAGCAGGCCTGGTGGCCTTTGCCGCAGTAGTATTCCAGCTTTGGGGTCTGCAGAGCAGGCATGTAGCCATCGATCTTGCGGTGAGCGTGGCCCTTGCCATTGCTTTCGTTGCCCTGATGTGGAAAAGGAATGACAGCATTTCCATTCCCGGCATGCTCGGTTTCATTCTTATGATAGCCGGAATCATATTCGATCCTTTGGACGGAGGCATCACCAAGGATTATTGCAACCTTTCATACCTTTTCACAACCGGTGGAATGGCTTCCATGATGATTGCCTTCTTCATAATGATTGAAGGCCGCTGGGGTATTGGATGTAAAGTGTTGGTAATGACCGGGCAAAATCCTATGATTGCCTACACGGTGACACAATTCCTCATCACCCCTGTTCTCACCATCACCGGAGCCATGGGTCTTATAACCGGACTGGCCGAAGGTTCCATTTTCTGGGGAATGATGCAGGGAATCATTCTGACAGGGCTTATGACAGCCATAACATGCCTGTTTACCAAATTGGGAGTCTTCTGGAGAAGTTAATAAACAATTATAATATGAGAAAAATGATAATCACTGCAATGGTACTTGCTGCCGTTGTATCCGTAGCCGATGCTGCTACAAAGAAAGAAAACACAATCGCTGCTTCTGACAGCAGGATTGAATATATCGGACGTACACTTACAGAAGGCAGCGATGTCTCCTATGATTGGAGCGGAGTGTATATGAGAGTCCGTTTCACAGGAACCAGACTTACAATGAAATGTTCTGATACTCAGGGAGATTGGCTCAATCTGTTCATAAGTGCCGAATTCAGCCCGAAAGAAGATGCCAGATTCTACATCAATTCAAAGGACACAGTCATCGTCCTTGCTGAAGGTCTGAAAAAAGGCGAACACGAAATAATAGTCCAGAAGAGGACGGAAGGAGAACAGGGACGTTTCACAGTGCATTCACTCAGCTGTGACGGAGAATTCCTTCAGAGCCAGAGAAGAAAAGAAAGGCATATCGAATTCGTAGGTGATTCATACACATGCGGTTACGGCACAGAGAGCGACAACCGTGATGATCCATTCAAGGCTGCGACAGAAAACTGCAACCTCACCTACGCCACCATATCAGCCAGATATTTCAATGCCGACTACAACCTTGTGAGCCATTCCGGCCAAGGTATATGCAGGAACTACGACGATTTCCGTCCAGGATATAATATGCCTGAGCGTTATCGTCAGACCTTCGACATGAATGAAGAAGTGATCTGGGATGCATCAAAAGGTACACATAAACCTGATATCGTAGTCATCTATCTGTGTACCAATGACTTTTCGACTGCAAGACAGCCACAGATTGAGTTCTTCGCAGAAAAGTACAAAATGCTTCTGGACCAGATTGCAGGCAATTACGGTAAGGATATCCCTGTACTTTGCATAGCATCTAAGGCAAATCCGCTCTGCGCTGATTATATCAGGTACGCATGTAAGATGAGCGGACTCACCAATGCCAGCTATATGAGCCTTTCCGACATGGTCCACAATGAGACTTCTGACCTGGGAGCGAGCTGGCACCCTAATTATGAGGGCCAGAAGAAAGTTGCTCACTGTGTGATTCCATACATTGCGACCATGACCGGATGGGAACTGAGTGAAAAAGCTATAAGATAGATTAATTCAGGGCGAGCTCAAAGTGATGTTTGCCGCTGCGGACCTGTTTTTCCAATCTGGATCCGTCAGACTTAGGCAGAAGCACTCTCGCCCTGCATCCTTTCGGTACCTCGATATCATATATGAACTGCCCGCCTTCAATTTTCCAGTTGGAAACGATTTTTCCTGAAACCGAATCATAAGAGCAGTTCACAAAGTCCAGTCCTTCAACAGGATAAGGTTTGAACTCAATCTCCTTGTATCCTGGTTTGAGAGGGCGGATACCGGCCAGATATTCATATTCCCAGATAATGAGGTCACCAAGGAGCATGACGTGGTTGCCGGAGTTCATGGCAGGATCGGCTGTATTTCCATTCCAAAGCTCCCAGATAGTGGTTGCTCCGTTGCGTACCATATAGCCCCAGCTTGGATAAGTATCCTCTGAAGCAATCTTGAAAGCAAGGTCTCCCCTGCCATATTCAGTCAGGGTGCGCATAAGAACCTGTATTCCGACAACTCCCGTACTTACGTGAGAATCAAAATCATTCACTGTCTTGGCAACAATATGGTCGAACACATCCTGCTCACGTCCCTGCGGTACCATTCCGAAACTCAGAGGAAGCACATTGGCAGTGACAGTATTGTTTGCATAACATCCTTCCTGTGCATTGAAGAACCTTTCGTTGAAAGCAGTCTTCACAGAGTCTGCCTGTGAAAGGAAGATTGCAGCATCGGCATCCTCTCCTGCAATTGGAGCAAACTTGGCCATCAAACCAAGAAGATGATAATAGAAGGAGGTGGCAAGTACCGGGCCGTCGGTCTTTCGTGATGGATCCTGTGAATGAATCAGATTCGGAGATTCAGGCGGCATGCACCAGTCACCGTAAATATCCCTTGTGATAACTCCGCCATCCCAGAATCTGTCTTTCAGACGAGTCATCCATTTTTTCATTGCCTGATAATGGTCACGGATTGGCTTGATGTCACCGAATCTCTCATAAAGCATATCTGCTGCCGTCACGAAAACTCCGGGCCATGTGACATTGTCACCGTTGCACTGCCAGAAACGTGGAGCAACGCTTGGAAGGCTACCAAGCTCTGTCTGCGAATCGCTGATGTCCCTGAGCCATTTTGCATACAGGTCATGGTTGTTGAAAATATAAGACTCTCCATAACAGCCTGTGGTCCTGTCACCCATCCAACCCTGACGTTCATCACGCTGCGGACAGTCAGTCGGCATACCACGGTAATTGCCCCTTATTCCCCAATATGCATTTTTGTACACCTGGTTGACAATCGGATCCGAGGTCTCGAAACTTCCTGTCACATCCATCTTGTCATAGAATACATGGCCTTCGAAATCAGCCAATGAAGGTTCCTCCCTGAGTCCTGTCACCTCAACAAATCGGAAACCGTGATATACGAACATAGGCTGCCAGTCCACATCTGCTTTTCCTGAAGCGATATATGTGTCAGTGGCAAGGGCAGTACGCAGATTTGTCACATACACATGACCGTCTTCCTTAGTCAATTCGGCAAAACGAAGGGTAACCTGATCCCCGCTGAGCAGTCCTTTTGCCTTGAACCTCAGCCAACCGACCATATTCTGGCCCATATCAATGACATAGGAGTCATCCACCTTGGCGATACCGACAGGTTTCAGGACATCCTGAATCGCAATGTTAGGGTTCGGCTGAGGCAAGAGTTCTCCTTCAGGAGCAGGGAGAATCTCCGCACAAGACCATGATGCATCGTCATACCCCGCAAGAGTCCATCCGTCAAGTTCCATCCTTGCATCATAAAATTCACCATCGAACTCATTGTTTCCACGGATAGGACCTTCCGCAGTCACCTTCCATCCCCCGTCACTCACAACAGACTGTCTTTCACCATTTTTATATTGGATATCAAGTTGATACAAAAGCTTCGGGACATCATAGTGGGTACATACAGGGATGCCGTCAATCACCTCCATCCTCATCGACACATACCTTCCGTTGCCCAATGCGACAGCAAGGGAATTGATGCCCTTGTTCAGGAATGGAGTCACATCGAAGCTGTTGTAATAGACAGTTTTATGATAATCGGAAACAGTCGGTGACAATACCTGTTCCGATGAGACCATTTCTCCGTTGATCCATGTCTCGTACAATCCAAGTCCACAGATATGCAGGGTAGCCTTTCTGATCTCTGAGACAAGGTCAACTTCCTTGCGCAGATACCTCGCAGGAAGCACAGTCCTGCCCTGAAGATTGTCCTCAGGTGAGTGGCAGCCAATCCATTGACCAGAAAACTCAACTGTTTCAACGGTTTCAGCACATGCTGAAAAGAAAGTGCTAGAAATGATTGCTGCCAAAGTGATGAATAGTAGTCGCCTTAGCTTTTTCATAAATAGATATCAGTTTTATATTTTTGCGAAATTTAACCAATATCTTTTTAAGAAGCAAATCTATCCTTTCACTTCAGATGAAAATATTTTCATTTTATATTTTTCAATATTTCATCAGGAAAATGATATTGTCCCTTCCCCTTTTGTCATTGCTGAGGAATTTATGAAATTATCCATGGGAGAAATAACAAAAAGATATTTAAGTGAAAAATTCATGAAAAGGGCTTGCTCAAAATGATTTTTTGACTAACTTTGCAAGACGTTTTAATTTTGAAACATTTTAATTTAAACTTTTATAGCTATGGCAAAGAAATTCAGATGCAAAGTTTGCGGTTATATCTACGAGGGTGATGCTGCTCCTGCAGAGTGCCCTGTATGTCATGTTAAATCAGACAAATTCGAGGAGATTGTCGAGACTGGTGGCGACCTTACTTGGGCTGACGAGCACAAAATCGGTGTTGCACAGGGAGTTGACCCTGAAATCGTCAAAGGCCTCCGCGAGCACTTCAACGGTGAGTGCGGTGAGGTAGGTATGTACCTTGCAATGAGCCGTCAGGCTGACAGAGAGGGATATCCTGAGATCGCTGAGGCATTCAAGAGATATGCTTTCGAAGAGGCTGAACACGCTGCAAAATTCGCAGAACTCCTCGGAGAGTGCGTTTGGGATACCAAGACCAATGTTGAGAAGAGAATGCTCGCTGAGCAGGGCGCATGCGAGGATAAGAAGAGAATCGCTACACTTGCAAAGCAGCAGAACCTCGATGCAATCCATGATACAGTTCATGAGATGTGCAAGGACGAGGCTCGCCACGGTGCAGGTTTCCAGGGACTTTACAAACGTTATTTCGCTGAGAAATAATCAACTTGGTTAAATATCATCGTATGAATCGTTGATGTCGTCGATATCGGAATCGAAACCGAAATCCGAAGCTATCTGATCAGCGATATCATCCGGAACATCGAAATTCAGGCCGCCCCAGAGGGATTCCATCTGGCGGCGGTCTTTTTTTGTGGGCCTTCCGGCACCTCTATCACGTTTGAGGAAGAATGTTTCGACAGGTGCACGAAGTTTATCCAACTCCTGTTGAGGGGTCTGGTTCTCGGCAAAATTGGAAACCAATTTGGCTCCCTGACGTTTATCTATGAGTTCCAGCACCTTGTATGTATATTGGACAGCACCTTTGCGGGCTGTGATTACATCACCTCTTCTGACACATTTTGACGGCTTTGTATCAGCGCCGTTCACCCGGATTTTTCCACCCTTGCAGGCATCCGTTGCCTCGCTCCTGGTCTTGAATACCCTGATAGCCCAAAGGTATTTGTCAATTCTTACCTCTTCCATAGTAAATATTAATCTTCAACATCTTCATTTTCAGAATCAATATCTTCTACTCCTCCATAATCCTCACCTTCCAGATATGGCTCCGTCGAAGGGTCTATATATTCATCCAAAGCTTCAATAGGTCTTGTCACCACTTCAAGAAGCTTAGTATCCACCTGTCGTGCAGCAAGGTAGAAATCAGGAAGTTCCGCCGGGACAAGGATAGCCTCATCTTTGGAAAGCACATAGTTTTCCATAACCTTCTGCCCGTTTTCTGTTTCTGTCGGTACCTGGATTGAAGCCTCTCCCTGAACGCAGACATAGATGATGAAACTTTCAAATTTTTCAGTATAAATATGTAGAGGATCTTTCAGGTCAAGTATCGAGACATTGAATTCAGGTCTCTCTATGAGGGTATCCACAACTCCCTCCTCCTGATGCGCAGAAAGTTTCTCCAAATCGAATTTTCCAAGGTTCACATAATCCAGACATTCGGAAATCTGCGTAGTCTGGAGCATGCGTTCCTCATCTGTTGCATAATCGTCATGCATAACGAAGTTTGCATCGGAAGACTCTGATACACAGACCATTGAAATCTTTCCTGCAGCGGCATGCACGGTCCCCGGCTCTATGAAATAATGACTTCCCTCAACAGGTATGACCTCATTCATAAGTTCGTATATGCTTCCGTCAAGACATTTTTCGAAAAACTCTGTCGCTGAGACCTCTCTCTTGAAGCCGATATACAGTTTTGAGTCTTTTGAGGCCTTCTGGATATAGAGCAATTTTGCCCTTCCCAATGCATCATATCTCTCCATGGCCACCACATCATCCGGATGAACGAACAATGGTGTACGGCCGTCAAGATTTATGAATTTGATAAATACGGGGAACTGGCGCCCGTAGAACTGATAGACATTCTCCCCTACTACCCTCTCCAGGTAGGTTTCCATCACATCT
>JALFNZ010000175.1 GCA_022774085.1 Bacteroidales bacterium | reverse complement strand
CAGCAAAGAAAAATAGAAAAAGATTCACTATCTTTGCAGGCTAAACGATAATAGTATGGCAGACAGCAATTTCATAGACTACGTAAAGATATATTGCCGCTCGGGAAATGGCGGTGCGGGGTCCACTCATATGAGGAGGGAGAAGTATATTCCTAAGGGAGGACCGGACGGAGGGGACGGCGGAAGGGGAGGACACATCATCCTCAGGGCCAATCCGCAGTTCTGGACGCTCATCCACCTGAAATACCGCAAGCACATCATGGCGGAGCATGGAGGTGCCGGAAGCGGACAGTTGATGAAGGGAAAGAACGGGGAGGACATCATTCTGGATGTGCCTCTCGGGACTGTTGCAAAGAATGCTGAGACAGGAGAGGTGCTTTTCGAGCTCGTCGAGCCATTTGAAGAAAGGATTCTTGTGCGCGGAGGCCGTGGAGGACTTGGCAACAACAATTTCAAGTCGGCCACCAACCAGACACCGCGTTACAGCCAGCCGGGAGAGCCTTTCGAAGAGGGATGGTTCATCCTTGAACTGAAACTCCTTGCTGACGTGGGACTCGTAGGCTTCCCGAATGCCGGGAAATCGACGCTGCTTTCAACTGTTTCAGCTGCCCGTCCGAAAATTGCAGATTATCCTTTCACAACCCTTGAACCGAATCTGGGCATTGTGAGCTATTATGATGACAAATCATTCGTAATGGCAGATATTCCGGGCATCATCGAAGGAGCACACGAAGGCAAGGGCATCGGAACTCGTTTTCTCAGACATATCGAACGAAACTCAATCCTGCTTTTCATGCTGCCTGCAGACCAGGACGACATCAGGCAGGGCTACCAGATTCTGCTGAACGAACTGAAGGAGTACAATCCCGAACTGCTTGTGAAGGACAGGATTCTGGCTATCACAAAGTCTGACATGCTTGACGACAAACTCAAGAGCGAGATACGGGAGCAGCTTCCGACCGACCTGCCGCATGTATTCATTTCATCATTTACCCAGGAAGGCATCAAGGAGCTGAAAGACATGCTCTGGGAGGCCCTCCATAAGGATGACTCTGCAGATGAAGGACCGGTAGTCCTTTTCCCGGATGACGTCAATATGAAGGTCCTTCCTAATGAACAGGCCAACCTATAAGACGCTCTGCACAATCCTAAGGTCCATTATATAAATCAAGACTGACAATGGCAATCACCCTCGAGGCCCTGGAGCAGCTGGACCAGCAGCTTACCCTGGCCATAAACAGCTGGCACTCATCATTCAGCGATCCCATCATGTGGTTCTTTTCGGACAAGAAGGTCTGGATACCTATGTATGCACTCATCATTGCGCTGATGTTCTGGAAACTCGGCTGGAAGCGTACCCTCGTGGTACTCGTAGGAGTATCACTGACAGTGCTGTTCTGCGACCAGTTTGCAAACCTTATAAAACATTATTTCCAAAGAATAAGGCCCGTAAACGACCCATATATGGTCGAAAACGGGCTTCATATCCTTGAACATGGAGGCGGATTCAGTTTCTTCTCTGCCCATGCTGCCAACTCATTCGGTGTGGCACTTTGCACGTTAATCCCTATAATGAAATTCGGGGCAAGCAGGCATATGATACCTGACTCTGGTTATTCTGATGTAAAACCTGCACTATGGGCAAAGATTTACACAGCCTGGATGGTGATATGGGCATTCATGGTATCCATAAGCCGCATCTTCGTAGGAAAGCACTTCCTTGGTGATGTCATCGTAGGCATTGCAGTCGGAATTTGCTTCGGACTCATCATGGGTTGGATTTGCACATGGTGCATCAGGAAACTCAACCGCGCTGCAGTATAATCCTAAAGCGCCGGAATAGCCTTTTCCATACGTGTGCCACGCGAACCCTTCACAAGAACCACCGCACCGGATAGCCCGTTTTCTTCGAGATAGTCTTTCAAAAGATCAGAAGACTCGAAATGTTTCCAATCAGCAGAATCTGCCTGGTTGGATTTCTTAATTTCCTCCAAAGCCTTGCCGAACTCGGCTCCGACGAAACAAATCTGATGAAGAGACAGACCGAAAGCCTTCTGAACCACAGCAATATGCTCTTTAAGAGATTCCGCACCAAGCTCCAGCATATCACCAAGGAGTGCAACTTTCTTGTCAGACTGGACAAGTGCAAAATTGTCAAGAGCAGCAGCCATGCTTGTCGGATTGGCATTATATGCATCTATAATCAGCAGATTGCGCTCAGTCTCAGTCATCTGTGAACGGTTGTTTGACGGCTTATACTCTTCGATGGCACGTACAGCATCCTCAATGCCAACGCCGAAATGCCTTCCGACAGCAATTGCAGCCATCACATTGTCTGCATTGTAAGATCCTACAAGATGCGTTTCAACTTCCAATTCCGAGCCGTCCTCTTTTGGAAGAGATAACCGGAGGAATGGATGTTCGGCAGAAGAAGGATGCACCTTGACATTCTGATAGTCAACGCCATACGGAATAATCAGAGAATATGGGCGTTCAGGGTCGCTCTGCAGATTCCGCTCGGACGCCATCTTGCACAGATATGGATTGTCCACATTCAGGAAAACTTTGTCAGAAGTACGCCTGAGGTAATCGTAGAGTTCGCCCTTGGTCTTCATGACCCCTTCAAAACTTCCGAAACCAAGCAGGTGGGCTTTGCCCACATTTGTGATGAGGCCATAGTTGGGGAGAGCGATATTCACCAGTTCCATGATGTCTCCCGGGTGGCTTGCGCCCATCTCCACCACCGCTATCTGTGTCTTGGAGTTGATTTTTAAAAGGGTAAGAGGCACTCCGATATTGTTGTTGAGATTGCCTTCCGTGGCTGTTACATTGTATTTTGTGGAAAGGACTTCCCGGATAAGTTCCTTTGTGGTAGTCTTTCCGTTTGTGCCGGTCAATGCTATGACTGTCAATGGTTTGCCGTCAACGAACGTTACCGACCTGTGCCATCTCGCCAGTGCCTGAAGGGTTTTGAGAGTATCTTCCACAGGGATGATTCTGCTGTCTGTTTCAGCGAGTCTGGCTGCCTCCGAAGATGCATTCACAACTGCATAACCGGCCCCGGCCTCAAGGGCTTTTGCAGCATATTCGTTTCCGTCAAAATTTTCACCTTTCAGTGCAAAAAACAGTTCGCCTCCCTTGAGGGTACGTGTGTCTGTGGTGACTTTTCCTCCACATTTTTTATATATTGAGTATAAACTTTTTATGTCCATCGTATGGTCGTTTTGGCTTCTTTTGTCTGTTTATCTGAGGCTTTGTCCATTGCTATCTTCCCGTGCTGCCGAATCCTCCCTCGCCGCGACAGGTTTCATCCAGGGTCTCCACCTCATCCCACTCGATTCTCTCGTAGCGGGCAAGAACCAACTGGGCAACCCTTTCGCCCGGATTGATGGTAAAAGGTTCATTGGAAAGGTTCACGAGAATGACTTTCACTTCTCCGCGGTAGTCTGCGTCAATCGTGCCCGGAGCATTCAGGACGGATATCCCGAATTTCGCTGCAAGACCGCTGCGCGGACGGACCTGTGCCTCTGTGCCTTCCGGAAGGGCAAGATATATTCCCGTTGGTATCATTGCCCGTTGTAGCGGCTCAAGAATGACAGCTTCAGTGATATTGGCTTTCAAATCCATTCCTGATGACATTTCCGTGGCATAAGCAGGAGAAGGAAATGCAGATCTATTGATTATCTTAACTAACATAATTTTCTAATAATCAGGTTTATAGCATCTACTCTGGTTTCGCGACATCCGAAACTTTCATTACACCGATTGCAAAGATAAGGAATCTTTCAATAGGTAAACGATGTTGTTCCCGATTTTTCCAGAAAACGGCAATGTCCGTCAGGACCGTTATTATGGATTCCGTGATTGTATCGTGCTTTTCCTCTGCCAATGCCGTATCGCTGTCCCTTTGTTTTTCTATGCCGTCTCAAATCATTACACAATGATTTCTGCAAAGCGATGGCAAAGATAAATAAAAGAATTGCCATTCGGTAGAAAATATATATCTTTGTGTGGATTAAACTAAACCTGGACAGATGCCATTATTGGAGAAAATAGTCATATCCGATTTCCGGAATATTCAGATGCAGGAACTGGAATTCTCGCCCAATATAAATTGCATAAGCGGGAACAACGGAGAAGGCAAAACTAATCTTCTGGATGCAATATATTATATGTCTATGACTAAAAGCGCGTTCTCCACATCCGACAGGTTCAATTTCCGTCATGGCACCGAAGAATTCTCCATGTCCGCAACATACAGGATGGACAACGGACTATCCAGCCGTTTCTCTTTGAAAGTCAACGCCAAAGGTGACAAAAAACTCCGTCGCGACGACAAACCATATTCCAGGATATCGGAACATATAGGCACCCTTCCCATAGTTTTGGTGTCTCCGTCGGACAGTGCGATGGTGAGCGACTCCGGTGAAGAACGAAGGCGTTTCGTCAATTCGGTGCTGTCGCAGATGGATAAAAGCTATCTGTCTGCCCTTCAGCAATATAACCGTCTTCTTCTCCAGCGAAATAAGATGCTCAAGGATAACAATCCGGACCGCTCGCTGCTGGAAGTCATTGACATGAGGATGGCCTCGCTTGCAGAGCCTGTGTATAATGCCCGAAAGAAATTCGTGGAAGACCTCAACCCTGTGGTCTCGCAATATTATCACGAGTTATCGGGAGGAATGGAGAAAGTGAGCATAGAATATGAGTCAGACTTGAGCAAAGACTCTCTGGACCAGATACTTGCATCGACTTATGAAAGGGATTTGATTCTGAGATACACCGGTTCGGGCATACAAAGGGACGACTTCATATTCAAGATGGACGGATGGCAGCTCCGCCGGTGCGGATCCCAGGGACAGCAGAAATCATTTCTGGTATCTCTGAAATTCGCCCAATATGAAATAATGAAACGCAGCTACCGCTTCGCTCCGGCGCTCCTGCTGGATGACGTTTTCGATAAACTTGACATGGGAAGAATCTCGAACCTGCTCAAGATGGTTTCCACTGATGAATTCGGACAAATATTCATTACCGACAGCAACAAGGTAAGACTTGCCGGCATCGTGGACAATCTGACACGCGACAGAGCATATTTCGAGACGGTCTCTGGGACATTCAGGAGGATTGATGATGAACAGGCCTAGCGGAAGAATGGCCAGGAAAGAGGCCATAGGGATGGAGGAACTGATGGATATGTACATCCGTTCCATGAAACTTGCCTCGGGACTTAACCGCCAGAGAGTCTTTTCTGCTTGGAACGATGTGTCCGGAGCAGCGAAGAACACTGTTTCCATGTTTTTCAGGAATGGAGTCCTCTATGTGGGCCTGAACTCGTCTGTTGTGCGTAACAGACTGTATTTCATGAGGAAAGACTTAGTCAGACTTGTGAATAACAGGCTTGCTTCTGATGAACTTTTTACACCTGAAGGCAAGGGAGGAGATTATGTAAAGGACATTGTCCTGAAGTAAAGGTCGGGACGATGCCGGCCATAAATTGAGGAATATGAAAATTGTTGCAGATAAGAACATTCCGTTTCTCGAAGGAGTCTTCGAACCGTATGCGGATGTCCGTTACATTAATGGAAAGGAAATCACAAGGGAGGATGTGATGGATGCCGATGCCCTGATTATCAGGACCCGCACCAAATGTAACGCCGCCCTGCTGGAAGGAACCAAGGTGAAGATGATTGCTACGGCAACCATCGGCACCGACCATATAGATTTTGATTATTGTAATTCCCATGGGATTGAAGTTCACAATGCCGAGGGATGCAATGCCGGTGGAGTGATGCAATATGTCTTCTCGGCTTTGTACGGGGTGGCTGCCAGGAAGGCTTTGAAAGTTGAGGGGGCCACTTTCGGAATCATAGGAGTAGGAAATGTGGGACGTCTGGTGGAAAAGATGGCCAGATATCTGGGATTCAAGGTTTTGCTCTGCGACCCTCCGAGGGCGGCCAAGGAAGGTCCGGAAGCATTCTGTTCTCTGGACACACTTTTGGAGCAGTCACAGATTGTGACCATGCATGTGCCTTTGGATGAGACCACCCGCAAGATGGCAAATGCGGACTTTTTTGCCAAAATCCAGCCTGGAACCATATTCCTGAACGCTTCCAGAGGAGAGGTAGTTGACGAGCAGGCTCTGATGGATGCCATCCCTAAGCTCGGGGCTGTGATTATCGACACATGGAACAATGAACCTGATGTAAATCAGAAACTTATAGATATGGTGGATATTGCCACCCCTCATATTGCCGGCTATTCATTCCAGGGCAAACAGAACGGTACCGCATCAGCAGTCCAGGCTGTGGCAAGGCATTTCGGCATACGGCCACTCTTCGATTTCCATCCGGAAACTGACATCGAGGAACACGAACCTGTGAAACTCGACCTCACAGGTAAGAATCAGGGCGAAATCGCTGCCGTTTTCCAATATAATTATCCAATTTTCACGGACGACTTCCGCTTCAGGGCAGAGCCGGGCAGTTTCGAGAAAATGAGGTCTGATTACCAATACAGGAGAGAAATATATATTTAACCATAATACACACATAAAAACTATGTTTACCAAAGAAGACATTGCACAGATAGAGGGCAGAGGATCCTCAGTGCAGACAGTTGAGGAACAAGTGGAACGCTTCAAGAAAGGCTTCCCATGGTTGAAAATAGTAGCCCCGGCAACGCCTGAAAAAGGTATTGCAGTACTTGATGATGAGGCAGCCGAAGCTGCTGTAAAATATTATGAATCAGCAAAGATTGACGGAAAATGCAAATTTGTGCCGGCATCTGGTGCTGCTTCACGTATGTTCAAAGACCTTTTCAGCGGTCTGGACAACCTTGAGGCAGGAAAGGAAATTGCTCCTGAATCACCGGCGGCGAGATTCGTTGCTCAGATTTGCTCTTTCGCTTTCTATACTCCTGAACTTTTCGGTGAGAAACCATGTGCATGTCCTGAATATCAGAAATCAGTGCTTGCAAAGACTCTCCGCGAGGAAGGACTCGGTTATGGCTCAAAGCCGAAGGGCGTGCTGAAATTCCACAAATACACTGATGGAGAAATCCGTACTGCTTTTGCAGAGCATCTTGTCGAGGCTCAAAACTATATGAGAAATGAGGACGGAACAGCCAACCTCGTTGTAACCATCTCTCCTGAGCACCGCCATCTTTTCGAGGAGGCTTATGCAGCCGTGAAAGACGAGTATGAGGCACGCTATGGCGTAAAATACAATATCACCTTCACATACCAGGATAAAGCTACCGATACCGTGGCGGTTGACGTCGAAAACCGTCCGTTCAGGACAGAGACCGACTCTCTCCTTTTCCGTCCTGCAGGACATGGAGCTCTGATTTACAATTTGAACAATCTTCAGGAGGAAGTCGTGTCTATCAAGAATATCGACAACGTTGCTAACGAAAGACTTCTGCCGGAGACTGCCAAATGGAAGAAGGTGCTTCTCGGTAAAGCCCTTGAGCTGCGCGACCAGATTTTCGGCTACCTGAAAGAACTTGACATTGCTACCAACAAGACTGTGGGAGAAGTTGTGAATGCAGAAATTCCAGGTCTTGTCGGACTTGGCAACGATGACATTTACCAGAGTGATGCAGTCCAGAGCCTTTGCGCTGACATCGAAGCATTCCTTGAGAAGGAACTCTGCATCAAGATGCCCGTTGCAACTGATTGCAAGGCAAGAGTTGAGGCTCTGTATGCAAAACTCAACCGTCCTATCAGGGTTTGCGGAATGGTGAAGAATCAGGGTGAGCCGGGCGGCGGTCCTTTCATCATTGCAGAGAAAGACGGATCCACTTCACTTCAGGTGCTCGAAAGCGTACAGATCAACATGGAGGATGAGCAGGCTCGCCAGGCACTTGCATCAGCAACCCACTTCAATCCGGTTGATATTGTCTGCTGCCTGCATAATTATAAAGGCGAGAGCTTCGACCTTCTTAAATATGTTGATGCCGACGCAGGATTCATCAGTTCGAAGAGCTACCAGGGAAGGGAACTCAAAGCCCTTGAATTGCCAGGTCTTTGGAACGGTGCAATGAGCAACTGGAACACCCTCTTCGTTGAGGTGCCTCTTGCTACATTCAATCCTGTGAAAGTTGTTCTGGACCTTCTTCGTCCTGCACATCAGAACTGATCCTTTTGCCGACAATCAGCAGGGCTCCGGCCCTGTCTGACTTAAGACAGAATATATGGAATGCCTGGGAAGCCGCCGCATCTGTGGTGACTTTCTGGGCATTTTTCCGTCTTTGCTGTTCGATGATTTTCCGGTAGGTTGCCGTGTCTGCCGGCAGGTTGCGGGCGGTGATGTCAGCTCCGGGATATAAAAGGGCAATCTCCTTCAGGGTGTGTTTGTCCATCATCCCGCATCTTTCAATTGAGAATATCTTGCCCAGATTGGCATATTCCGAACATTGTTTCCTTGTTCCTATATAATAATGTGTGGACTGACCGAGTTTGAACATTCCTCCGCGTGCTGACATCAGGTTGAATGCTCCGGCTTTCATCATGGCCTTACCCGGTTCGAACAGACACACATCCATTTCTTCCCGGATATGGCTGATGGCGTTGGCGCTGATTATCCCCGCACAAACCGTTTTTTCCTCCTGCGGGGTGAAACCGAAAGTGGTACAGCCTCCTTTCCCGAGGGAAGCCACGACTATTTCATATCCGCCACTCCATTGCCTGTCCATCCAGATCAGTAATTCCTTGCATTCACCTGCCACGGACACAACATGGACCTGACGGCATTGGGCCCCGAGTCTGTTGCAAACCATCGTGATGTCAGCCATCGGGGAGAGTTTCAGAAGAATGTGAGGACTGTATTCGAAAATCTCATCTTTCAGGGTAAGGATGTCCGGGGCACATTCTTCTATAAGGAAGACTTTTTTGCCTGATTCTGAGCGTCTTGCAGGGTCTGCATAAACTATGTCGGGGCGGAAGTCTTCCAATATTTCGGCCGGAGTGGCTGACAGAGCGAAGGGTGATGATGGCTCAGTTGCTGATGTTTGTGCTGCCGCAGGAGTTTGTGCCGAAGGGACAATCATACAGTTTTGCACGCGTATATTCCCGGCTCCCAGGATTGAGAAATTATGCTTTGCGGCGCTGCAAAGTTCAGGTTTCATCTCGCAGTATAGAACGCTTTCGGCCTGTTTTGAGAAGAACCAGCTATCCACTCCGAGTCCTCCGGTCAGGTCTGCAAGACGGAAACTTTCGGGTGAGATTTTTCTGGCAAGTGAGGCTTTGTAAAGGGCTGACTCACTTGAACTGCACTGCTCTGCTGATAGTTTCAGCGGTAAAACCAGATTATTGTTCTGGTACCACTGAGGAACCTTGCCCTTGAGTTTCTTCCGACTTTCGATGCAATTGATGGCAAGGTCAATGTCAATGTCTTTCCATTTGTCCCTTCCAAGCAGGAGATATGATGTGTCTTTTTCGCAGTTTTGGGCAGCGAAATCTAATGTATTATTTAATAAATCCTTATTCTGGTATATGGATGTCATCAATTTTTCGATTTTGATTGAAAACTGATACAAAAATAATCAAATTGTCGAATAAAACCCGTATATTTGCTCTGACTGAACCATCATGTCATGTCGAAGACCACCAGTCATCACCATGTCATGTCGAGCATAGTCGAGACATCTGCAAACAAAAACTTACCAAAAAATTTCAAAACATATGGAAAAAGATTTCAGACAAGTAGCCCAGAGCTGGCTGGACGGCAATTTCGACCAGCAAACAAAAGACCAGATAAAGGAACTTATGGCTAACGATCCCGTAGCCCTGGAAGACGCATTCTACCGCAACCTTGAGTTCGGTACTGGCGGTCTGCGCGGTGTCATGGGAGTCGGAACCAACCGCATGAACAAATATACAGTCGGGATGGCTACCCAGGGACTGGCTAACTACATGAAGGCCAACTGCAAAGGCGAGCTTTCTGTCTGCATCTCTTTCGACAGCCGCAACAACAGCGAATATTTCGCAAAGATCACAGCTGATGTCCTCTCAGCAAACGGTATCAAAGTCTATATCTTCGACTGCCTGCATCCGATTGCCCTCATGAGCTTCTCTGTAAGGACCAAGAAAGCCACTGCAGGTATCATGATCACAGCATCTCACAACCCTAAGGAATACAATGGATATAAAGTATTCTGGTCTGACGGAGCTCAGGTCATTTCTCCAGTTGACAAGGACATCGTTGCCGAGGTTGCAAAAATCACCGACCCGTCGATGGTCAAGTTCGAAAGGGGAGAGAACGCTGCACCGATTGAGGTCATGAGCCATGAAATG
>JALFNZ010000165.1 GCA_022774085.1 Bacteroidales bacterium | reverse complement strand
GCCATGGTCCTTACCACCTCATTCAGATGTCTCGCTCCGCGTCTTTCAATAGCCTTGGCATCAATCACTTGTACGATACCCCCTGATTCGTGTGCACTGAATGGCTTGTTCTGCCGAATCAGCGAACTTTCAAGTGTATCTGTCCCAATGCCAACCTCTCCTCTACATACACCAAGTGGCGAATAGTCAACAACAAAACAACCGCCCGGCAAATCAGATTTGCCGAGGGTGCATATACTTGACATAGCCAGCAGCACTCCTGTCAAAAGGAGCGCCTTCCACTTTGAACTTTTAAAATGCATCGGTGTTGACACTGAAGACCTGGCCCCGGGCCTTTTTGTGAAACATTGCCTATGGCAGGTCTTCTGACTCATCCGTTCCGATGCGCCTTCCCGTCAAGTTTGTCTAAATGGAGCAAACATACAGACAGTGGCAAGAATGCAAAGAAACACCTCAAAGGAGGCAAAGGACTTACAGCTGCGGGCACAGTCCCGGATTTTCACCGGGTTCCCTTTTCAACCGGACCGGGCGAAGCCCCTCCGGTCACCACAAACCGATGCAAAGGTATAAAAACTATTTCATCGCGTCAAGACCGCTCTGAAGGAAGGCTACAAAGCCGGGGATGTCGAGATCATATCCGCGGGTAGGGACGAGCTGCTCGCCGTCAGGGGAGAGGAGCACGTAGTTTGGCTGGGCATTCACGTTGAACTTTGTGCGGACAATGTAGGAGTTGGCCCTTCCGAGCTGCTTGTAAACGTCGCCGTTTTCGGCCTTCACCCAGTCCTTTTCATCGAGCTTGCTCTTGTCGTCAGTATAAAGGGCAACAATCACGAAGTCATTTTTCAGCATGTTCAGGACTGTCGGGTCGCTCCATACCCTGGACTCCATCTCGCGGCAGTTTACGCAGCCATGGCCTGTGATGTCCACGAATACAGGTTTGCCCTCAGCCTTTGCAGCTGCAAGACCTTCTTCCAGAGTGAAATGTCCCTCAAGTCCGAGAGGCAGGTGAAGTCCGTAACGCTCACCTGTACTTCCGGCAGAGGAGGTGCTTGTCGCCGAATTGGAAACGCTTCCCTGACCGATGACAAAGTCCTGAGTAGTAATTGGAGGCAGGTAGCCGGAAAGCGCTTTAAGCGGCGCACCGAACATTCCCGGAATCATATATACTACGAATGAGAATACTCCGATTGCCAATGCAAGCCTCTTCACGGAAAGATGCTCCACCGGCTCGTCGTTCGCAAAGCGAATCTTTCCGAGAAGATAAAGACCCAGAAGGGTAAATACCACAATCCATATTGCAAGGTAAACCTCCCTGTCGAGTATGCCCCAGTGGTAGGTCTGGTCAGCAACGCTCAGGAATTTCAAACCAAGTGCGATTTCGATGAAGCCGAGTACAACCTTCACAGAATTGAGCCAGCCGCCTCCGCTCTGTTTGAACTTCTTCAGAAGGGAAGGGAAGAGAGCGAGAATGGTGAATGGAAGTGCAAATGCAAGCGAGAAGGCAAGCATGGTGACCATCGGAGTCCAGAACTCGCCCTGAGTTGACTTGATGAGCACTGTCCCGACAATCGGACCCGTGCAGGAGAATGAAACGAGCACAAGAGTGAGTGCCATGAAGAAGATTCCCAGAATACCACCCTTGCCGGCACCTTTGTCACTCTTGTTTACAAGCGACTGAGGCAGAACGATTTCAAATGCACCGAAGAATGATGCCGCAAAAACCATGAAAACCACGAAGAAAACGAGGTTTGGCAGCCAGTGCGTAGCAAGCCAGTTGAAAATGTCCGCCGTAACGGCATCTCCTCCCACAATTCTGGTAATCAGAATGATAAGTGAAATTGGAACTGTATAAAGCACTACAATGAAGAAACCGTACATGATTGCTTTGAAACGTCCTTGAGCCGGGCTTGACGAACCTTTCATGAAGAAAGAAACTGTCATCGGAACCATAGGGAAGACGCATGGAGTAAGGAGCATTGCAAAGCCCCAGAGAATGGCTTCAAGGATAAGTGCCCAGATGGAAGAACCTTCTGTATCTGATTCGCCGATAACTGCCTCTTCTGCAGCTGCCACGCTTGATGACAGGGCCAGGTTGAAGTCGTAATATTCACTCTTGCATGTCTGGTCAGTGCAGGAGTTGGTGAAGATGCTTCCCTTGAATGAACCGTTTTCCTGCTCCATGACTATGTCCTGGGCGATTTGGATCATATCATAGAAGCACTCCATCTTGCCACCCATTCCGTCATCCTCCAGCACGGGAGTGCCAATGCAGTAAAGTTCACCGCTTGGATGGCATCCATGATATTCGGCATCAAAGATTTCGGTAGGGGAGAAAGAATCTGTCAGGGAATAGGTATGATATCCGGAGGCAATCTTGCCTGTGAATACTACCTGAAGCAGCGAATCCTGTTTAGGTGTAACCTCAGTGCTCCAGCTTACAATCTTGCTTGGAGCAGATGGCTGAGCATAAGTTGCGACACCCGCAAGGAGTGCCGCAAACATCATTATGTTTCTGATGAATTTCATAATTTAATATTAAGTTCTTTATTTTGCGAATGCAACCGACCTGGTTTCCCGGATGACAGTGATCTTGACCTGTCCCGGATAAACCATCTCTTCCTGAATCTTCTTTGCAATCTTTCCTGAAAGCTCTTCAGCATCGTGGTCAGATACCTGATCAGCACCTACAATGACTCTGAGTTCCCTTCCTGCCTGGATTGCATAAGTCTTGGTGACGCCTTGATATGACAGGGCAATGTCCTCCATGTCCTTGAGTCTCTTGATATATGACTCGATCACCTCGCGTCTTGCTCCAGGACGTGCACCTGAAATTGCGTCAGCTACCATTACCAGAGGTGAAATGATTGAAGTCATCTCCACTTCTTCATGGTGTGATCCGATGGCATTGCATACATCCGGTTTCTCTTTGTATTTCTCAGCGAGCTTCATACCGAGAATTGCATGTGGGAGCTCAGGATCCTCGTCTGAGACTTTTCCGATATCGTGGAGCAGACCGGCCCTCTTTGCAGTTTTTGGATTAAGCCCGAGCTCGGAAGCCATTGTGGCACAGATGTTTGCAACCTCACGAGCATGCTGGAGCAGATTCTGTCCGTAAGAAGAACGGTATTTCATCCTGCCGATGAGTTTCACAAGCTCGATATGCATGCCATGGATGCCAAGGTCGATACATGTCCTCTTACCTGTCTCCATAATCTCGTCTTCGAGCTGCTTCTGAACCTTTGCGACCACTTCTTCGATACGGGCAGGATGGATACGTCCGTCAATCACAAGCTGGTGCAGGGCAAGACGTGCCACCTCTCGTCTTACCGGATCGAATGCTGAAAGCAGAATTGCCTCAGGAGTGTCGTCAACTACAATCTCCACACCTGTTGCAGCCTCAAGTGCCCTGATGTTCCTTCCTTCCCTTCCGATGATGCGACCTTTGATTTCGTCGCTGTCGATATGGAAGACTGTCACGGCATTCTCGATGGCAGTCTCGGACGCAGTACGCTGTATTGTGTTGATTACTATCCTTTTAGCTTCCTTGCTTGCAGTGAGTCTTGCCTCATCCATCACATCATTGATATAAGACTGAGCCTGACTCCTTGCCTCGGCCTTCATATTGTCCATGAGCTGGTTCTTGGCCTCTGCGGCAGTCATGCCTGCAATCTCTTCAATCTGTCTGATTGCTTCCTGACGCAGCCTTTCATATTCTTCAGTCTTCTTGTTTGCAATCTCGACCTGAGCTTTCAGGCTCTCCCTTATTGCATCAGCTTCCTTCTGCTTACGTCCGAGTTCGGAATGCTGCTGGTTCAGAGTGTTCTCCTTCTGTTTCAGACGGCTTTCAGTTTCACGAATCTGGTTGTTTTTTTCGTTGATGTACTGCTCGTGCTCGCTCTTTAACTGGAGGAACTTTTCTTTTGCCTGGAAGATTTTTTCCTTTTTGATGCCTTCGGCTTCGATTTCTGCTTTCTTGATGATTTCCTCTTTCTGTCCCTTCAGTAGTATCCTGCGGACGATTATGTATGTGCCGAGCGCAATGACTGCACCCAGAACAGCAGACAAAATATAAAATAGTATATTCATATAAAATGGTTTAGTTGTTTATTTTCAATTACTTAAGTTTCGCTTAATGCGAACCTGCATTAATTATTGGTCAGTTGCTGCGGGGATAGTCTGCACTGAGCATAAATAACAATCCGACCGGACAGCACGGAAGCCATCCGGTCGGACTATATTCAAATAAAAAGCCGTTAGTCTGTTTGTCAGAAAATCTTATAGAATAAGATTTGAGCTCCGAAAACCGGTTCAGACATCCTCCGTCCCGCGATGCGGAATCCCCGTGAGGGTCACATAGGTCCGTCTTCCCCATTCGAGTAAACTCGGTTCCTTTATTAGTGTTGATTTCAGCAAATATAATCAACTAACGGCTATTTTTTTTCAATATCTTCAAGATAACTGTCAAGTTCTCCAGCCAATTGCCTCTGTTCTTCCTCCATCAATGCCATCTTCTGGTTCAAGGCAATGTTAGTCATGCACATCTTCAAAGCAACTATGGAAACTATTTCAGAAAGTTTCTTCTCAGGGAACTTGTCCTGCCAGAATTTGATTTTTTCATTGATCTCAATCGCCGCCTTCCTCATTATCTCCTCCTGCTTCTGGGATACGGTGAACTTGTATGATTTACCCGCTATGAATATTTCGATATTCTGTCCCATTCTATCCCTGTATCAATGCAATGCACCTGTCAATCTCCTTGATGATGCTGTCAATCTTGTTCTTTGCCTGAGAGTTGTCAGTCCCTGTGCCCATGAAAGCTTCTGTCAACTTCAAGTTATCAATCTGTCTTTCCAACTCAGATATCCGCTTCCTATAGATTTCATTAAGAATCTTAGACTGTTCAAGCTCGGAACTGAGCCTTGTTCGCTCGGTTTTTTCCGTCTCATAGGCTGCAATCAGCCTTGTTATTTTCTGCTTTACAGTCTCAAGCATCCCTTATTATTTAAACCTACCTTGCAAAAATAACAAACTGCTTTGATTTCTCAAAATAATTCAAGAAAAACAAAGCAGTTAACCGTAAAAATCAGCCGTCTAAAGCTCTTCGACAGCCTTCATGCCTTCATCGATGGCCTGTCTGTTGAGTGATATCAAATCGCTGTACCTTGCCGGAATGCATTTGGCAAGACCCTTGTCTATGTTGTCAAAGGATACGATAGGCTTTATTTTCAGATATGCTCCCATAACAGCCATGTTGTAAACTTTTGCATTTCCGACTTTGGCTGCAACTTCGATGGCATCTATTCTGCAAACTTTGATGTCAGTTCTTGTCGGAGGATTGTTGATTCCGTTCGGGTCATAGAGCAGCAGTCCTCCCGGCTTTACGGTGTGCTCGAATTTGTCAAGCGCCTGCTGATTCAGCACGATTGCAGTGTCATATTTCGTGACAATGGGCGAACTGATCTTCTTATCGCTGACAATGACACAGACATTTGCAGTACCTCCTCTCATTTCCGGACCGTATGATGGCATCCATGTCACCTCCATATCCTGCATTATAGCACAATATGCCAGAATTTTTCCCATTGAAAGGACTCCCTGACCGCCAAAACCTGCTATGATGATTTCTTCTTTCATGTCTGAAATATTTTTATTTGTCTTTCAATATATCCTTGATGTCTCCCAGAGGATATTTCGGGAACATGTTCTCTACCATCCATTTGTTGGCCTGGACAGGGGAGAGCTTCCATCCGGAATTGCAGGTTGCCACAATCTCCACGAAAGAAAGACCTATGCCTTTCTGGCTGTATTCGAATGCTTTGCGAATGGCTGCCTTCGCTTTTCTGGCCGCCGCAGCCGTATGGACAGCCTGCCTTGTTATGAAGGCCGTACCGTCGAGTTGGGCAACCATAGGTGCGATTACGAGCGGGAAGCCGTTGAGCTTGGCATCGCGACCATATGGAGTCGTGGATGTTTTCATTCCCAGCAGGGTGGTCGGTGCCATCTGTCCTCCGGTCATTCCGTAAATGCCGTTGTTGATGAAAATTACGACAATATTCTCGCCTCTGCTGCATGCATGGATTATTTCGGCCGTTCCGATTGAAGCAAGGTCGCCGTCACCCTGGTATGTGAACACGTATTTTTCAGGATTGAGTCTCTTGACAGCCGTGGCAAGAGACGGAGCGCGTCCGTGCGCTGCCTGCTGCCAGTCGATATCAAGGTAATTGTAGGCGAAGACCGAGCAGCCCACCGGACTGATTCCTACAGTCTCGGATTGAATGCCCATCTCCTCGATTACTTCTGCAATCAGTTTATGCACTGTTCCGTGCGAACATCCGGGACAGTAATGCATCACGGCATCCGTGAGCATGGGAGTCTTCCGGTACACTATGTTCTCCGGCTTCTTTATATCTTCAATGTTCATGTTTCGCTTATTTCAGATTGTTGAATGATTTGAATTCACGTGCAATCTCCTCAGGAGAGTAGATATTGCCGCCCTGTCTTCCATAGAATCCCACATGGCACTTGCCGTTAACAGCCAGACGTACATCGTCCACCATCTGTCCCAGATTAAGTTCTATGCTCATCATGCTCCTGACTTTCGATGCGTATTCAGCAAGAGCCTCTGTCGGGAATGGGAACAGTGTGACGGGACGCAGAAGTCCAACTTTATATCCCTCTTCACGCAGAAGGTCGGTAGCAGCTTCGCAAATCCTTGATGAACAGCCGAATGCGACGAACAAGTACTCGGCATCTTCCGCCATATAGGTCTCATATTTCACTTCTTCTGCCTGAATCTTCTGATATTTCTCCTTCAGCTTGAGATTGAATTTCTCCTGCACGTCAGCTTCGAGAGACAGGGAAGTGATGATGTTGCGCTGTCTGTCAGCAGGCTTGCCGTTGGCTGCCCATGGAGCATGCTGAAGTATTTCTTCTTTTGTCCAGCGAGGCTTTACAGGTCTGAGTTCCACTTTCTCCATCATCTGGCCGATGATTCCGTCTGCAAGGATTACCACAGGAGTGCGGTATTTGAAAGCAAGCTCAAATCCCCAGTCCACGAAATCATACATATCCTGAGCTGACGCAGGAGCAAGCACGATGTTCTTGTAGTCTCCATGTCCGCCTCCTTTGACCACCTGGTTGTAATCGCTCTGGCTCGGCTGGATAGTACCCAGTCCGGGACCGCCCCTCTGGCAGTCAACAATCACACAAGGCAGCTCCGCTCCGGCCATATAGCTGATTCCTTCGCACATAAGGCTGATTCCGGGAGAACTTGAAGATGTCATGACCTTCTTGCCGCATCCTGCTCCTCCATATACCATGTTGATGGAAGAGGTCTCGCTCTCTGCCTGAAGTACACACATGCCGGTGGTCAGCCATGGCCTTTCTTTCATTAATGTTTCCATCACCTCGGACTGCGGGGTGATAGGATAACCGAAATAACCGTCAACACCGTTGCGTATTGCGGAAATCGCAATCGCCTCGTTGCCTTTCATGAGTATTTTTTCTGCCATGCCTATTGGATTTTAACTCTGTAAACTGTGATGACCGAATCCGGACAGACAACGGCGCAGCTGCTGCATCCGATGCAACCTTCGCCTGTCATTTCGGCATAATGGTAACCTTTGTTATTGACCAGCTTCGACAAACTGATGCTGTTAGTGGGACAATTGGCGATGCAGACCGAGCATCCCTTACATTTGTTGTAGTCTATTTCTATAGCTCCTTTGAATGCCATGATACAACTATTGTTTATCTATCAATAATATTTTGTATATTTGAGGAATATTAATTCCTTCCTAAGAATTGATATTACAAATATATACAAAACAATTGAATTTTGTGCAAATTTTTAACAAAATATCGTATCTTTGAAAAAGATATCAATTTTTAGGGCAATAGAATTTACGGATAATTAAAGAGGGAAAATATGGGAAACATATTGCTGGAGAATATTTTGTATGAAAATAAGGCGGTCAATGTCCATATAAAAGATGGTATCATTTCGAGTATCGTACCATATTCCCCGGGAAGCTGCGCTGACGGATCTGATGCAGAAAAGGTGGATTGCCGGGGGAAGGCTCTCCTTCCAGGATTTGTGAACATGCACACCCATGCGGCAATGTCCGTCATGCGGGGAGTAGGGGAGGATATCGCTTTTCAGGAATGGCTCAAGCGGATTTGGGTGCTGGAATCCGGTATAGACGAGGAATTCGTATATTATGCAACAAAATTAGCCTGTCTTGAGATGGCAAAGACCGGTACGACAACATTCAACGACCAGTACTGGCACATGCCTCAGGCAAGGAGAGCCGCTTTGGAGCTGGGGATCCGTCCGGTGCTGTCTTATGTGTTGTGTGACAGGATGGATACAGAACAAGCCCGAAGGCAGAGGGAAGAATGTATTGCCCATCATCAGGAATCTCTCTTATGGCCTGAAAAATCCCAGTTCATGATAGCTGTCCATGCCGTATATTCAGTCACTGAAGAATCCATCCTGTGGGCAAGGGAATATGCGACAAGGCACAATCTCAAGCTTCACATACATTTGTCGGAGACGGAGCAGGAAGTCGCTCAGTGCAAGGCTGAGCACGGAGGACTCTCGCCTGTGGAATATCTCGACAGGCTCGGCTTCCTCGGCAGCGATGTAATTGCCGCCCATACCCTCTGGCTCTCCGAGAAGGACATTGAAATATTGGGAGAAAGAAAGGTCAACTGCGTTCACAATATCAATTCGAATCTCAAGTTGTCTTCCGGTTACCGGTTCATGTACAATGAGTTGAGAGACGCAGGGGCCAATGTCTGCCTGGGCACTGACGGATGCGCATCTTCCAATAATCTGGATATGCTCGAAGCCATGAAGACTTCTGCAATAGTTCAGAAAGCATGGCGCAATGACCCGTCGTCAATGCCATTGGACGAACTTCTGGCCATGGCCACGGCCAATGCGGGAAATGCCCTTGGCAATGGTGCAGGCCACGTTTGCGAAGGAGCTCCGGCCGACCTGATGATTATAGACACGGAAAATCTGAACTTCGTATCCCCGGGATCATTCCTGGCCAATCTGGTGTATTCCGCTCATAGCGACTGCATCAGTTCGCTCATCTGCAACGGACGTTTTGTCATGCGGGAGCGGGTTGTGGACAATGAACGGGAAATCATAGAGCAAGCAAGGAAAGTATTGAACAGGATAATACAATAATTATGGATCCAAGAGTAGAAAGAATCATGGCTGCCGCCGAATATATAGCAGCCAGGCTTGATGGAAAGAAGCCGCTTGCAGGAATAGTCTTGGGAAGCGGTCTGGGTAAATTAGCTGATAAGATAGAAAACCCGACAATCATCCCGTATATGGATATCCCCGGTTTCCCGGTATCCACAGCAATAGGGCACAAAGGCAACTTCATTGCCGGAGAACTCGGCGGAAAGAGAGTTGTCGCCATGCAGGGACGATTCCACTATTATGAAGGCTATCCTATGGACCTTGTCACGCTTCCGATAAGGGTGATGAAAGTCCTTGGCATACGTTATCTTTTCGTTTCCAATGCTGCCGGTGGAGTCAATTTTGATTTCAAGATGGGCGACCTCATGGTAATCACAGACCATATCAACCATCTTCCTAATCCGCTTGTCGGACCAAACCTTGCTGAATTCGGTCCGCGTTTCCTGGATATGACGCATCCATACGACGTAAGTCTCAGGAAAATGGCATTCGCAATAGCTGCAGAAATGGGAATTGAACTTAAAAGCGGTGTGTATTTTGCCGGTACAGGCCCTTCTTATGAAACACCTGCGGAGTACAAGTATTTCAGGATCATCGGGGCTGATGCAGTCGGAATGTCAACCATCCCTGAGGTCATAGTCGCAAGGCACTCCGATATCCCTGTATTCGGAATGTCAGTCATAACGAACGAAGCCCATGATGATTATCCGGAGGATTATGTAAATGACGGCGACGACGTTGTTGCCGCAGCTGATGCCGCCGCCGACAAGATGACTGCTTTGTTTACAAAGATGATAGCATCTCTTTGAAAATATCCGCTTTAGCGTCGGACGGCATTCTCCAGTCTCCTCTCGGGGACAGGGTGACAGATCCGACCTTTGGCCCGTCAGGCAGGCATGAGCGTTTGAATTGCTGGCTGAAGAACCTGTGAATGAAGGTCTTCAGCCATTTTACTATCGTGTCGTGGTCATAGTTGCTGAATGCCTTCTCTGCCAAGAGCAGTATCTTCTCAGGTGAAAAGCCGAAGTGGACGAAATTGTAGAGGAAGAAATCATGGAGTTCATATGGTCCCACAACATCTTCAGTTACCTGTTTGATATTGCCCTTTTCGTCTGCAGGGAGCAGTTCGGGGCTTATCGGTGTGTCCACTATGTCAAGCAGGATGTCACGGGTTGTCCGTCCGTTGGCAGTCTTGAATGAGTCAGCAGCAAATTTGTTGTTGGCAGCCCATGCTGTAAGGCTTCTGACAAGGGTTTTCGGGATGCTGGCATTCACTCCGTACATGGACATGTGGTCACCATTGTATGTTGCCCAGCCAAGTGCAAGTTCTGAAAGGTCCCCGGTACCGACGACGATGCCTCCGGTCTGGTTGGCTATGTCCATCAGAATCTGGGTACGTTCCCTTGCCTGGGAATTTTCATAAGTGATGTCGTGCACCGATTTGTCGTGGCCGATGTCCTGGAAATGCCTGTCACATGCCCCTGAGATGGAAATCTCCCTGGATGTTGTTCCGAGGGCTTCCATCAGGTCGGTGGCATTGTTCCTTGTGCGACCGGTTGTGCCGTAGCCCGGCATCGTAACTCCGACTATCCTGTCCCTTGACCAGCCGAGCTTGTCGAAGGCCAGGGCGGTGACTATGAGGGCAAGAGTGCTGTCAAGTCCCCCGGAAATGCCTATTACGGCAGTACGGCAGTTGATGTGGTCAAGTCTTGAAGCCAGGCCCGTGACCTGAAGGGAAAGGATTTCGCGGCATCTGTAGTCCATGTCTGAAGACGGAATGAAAGGATGAGGCTCAATCCGTCTGTATAATTTTTCGTAAAAGTCTGTATTGCACGGACTTCCAAGAGGAATCCTGCTGTAAAGCCTGTCATATGAAACGGCATCTGTTCCGTCTGGAGCAATGCATTTGAAAGTATTTTTCTGCCTTCTCTGGAACTCAAGACGCTCGATGTCCAGGTCTGCGTATATTATGGATGACTCTGTCTGGAAACGTTCGTTTTCGGCAAGCTTCGATCCGTTCTCCCAAATTGATGCGGAACCGCCATAAACGAGGTCCTGAGTGGATTCTCCGTAACCTGCTGAACTGTAGATATAAGCAGAGAGTGTGCGTGAGGAATGCTGGCAAAGAATGCCTTCTCTGTAAAGGTTTTTCATGAGCACTTCATTGCTCGCGGAAAGGTTGGCTATCACCTGGGCTCCTGCAACTGCATGGAAAGATGACGGAGGAATCGGTGTCCACATATCCTCGCAGATTTCCACTGCAATCGTTGCATTCCCGACTTGGAACAGCATGTTCGGAGATATGTTGCATCTCTGTCCGGCATAGCGGATTTCCGCCGTGAAGCCTTCCCGCACGCAGTCCTTTCCGTTGCTGAGGAATCTCCCGTCACAACTGTTGTGAGGGTTGAGGAAATCGCTTCCTGAGGCAAACCATCTTGCTTCATAGAATTCGTTGTAATTCGGAAGGTAGATCTTGGGTACAAGACCTTTGATGTTGCCATTGCGGATCACAGCCGCACAGTTATACAGCCTTCCCCTGAAGCCTACGGGCACACCAATAATGATCACGGTGTCCTTGCCTCGGCTGAATTCCATGATTTCCCTGACGCTTTCCTCGGCTTTTTTCAGGAGCAGTTCCTGTCCGAAGAGATCCGCACATGTGTAGCCGGTGACACACAGTTCCGGGAAAACGACCATCGATGCTCCTTGTTCGTATGCCTGCTTTGCCAATTGGCATATTTCCAGTGTATTGTGTCCGGTGTCAGCTACCCTGACCTTTGGAACCGCGGCAGCTGCGCGGAAGAATCCGAAATCTTTGCTCTCTTTCATGATGCATGTAATGAAATATGGATTGGTTCATGCGAGCCAATCCATATCCTTGAATTAAAGTTCTTCAAAATCAACATCGGTGAATGAACCACCTTTTTCTCTCGCCTCGCCACTGTCCTTTATGCAATTTTTCTTTATGTAGTTTATTACCTCTTCCAATCCTTCGGCGAATTTTTCAAAATCTTCCTTGTAAAGGAAAATCTTGTGTTTGTCATAAGAAAAATGTCCGCTTGGGTCAACTTTACGCTTGCTCTCAGTGATTGTAAGGTAATAGTCGTTTCCTTTAGTCGCTTTGACATCAAAAAAGTAAGTACGTTTTCCGGCTCTTACTGGCTTTGACCAGATGTCCTCTCCGGAACGCTCCTGAGCGTTAGCCCCATCAAAATCCTCACTGTACATAGCTTATCTTTTTTTACTAAATCTCTACAAAGATAGGAATTATTCTGAAAAATGAATATATCTTTGCATAAAAATTCAACCAATTGTTATGCTTAACAGAAGAATATTAAGGATAAAAGCCTTCAAAGTCCTGTATGCCAATGCTTTGACGGAGAAGATGAGTTTAGCGGAAGCAGAAGTCCAGCTTGAGCAGTCCTGCGAGGCGACAAGAGATTTGTATCTTTTCATGCTCGGTCTTGTCAGTCCACTGACCAGAGTGGCTGCAGAAAGGATAGAAGCTGCAAAGGGCAAATTCAACCCGACTGAGGAGGAAAGGAATCCGAATATGAAATTTGCAGAGAATGCCCTTGCCACACTTCTGGACAACGATGTAGATTTCCAGAAAATATATGCCAAGAAGAAATTTTCATGGAGCCAGTATGACCTTCTGCTGAAGAAGATACTGACCAAGGTCCAGTCAAGTGACTATTATGCCGAGTACATGGCCTCTCCAAAGAGATCCCTTGCCGAAGACTGCCGTCTTTTTATCAGGATATATGAGCAGGAGATAGATGAGTGCGAGGAAATCGAGCGTCTGTTGGAAGAAAAGTCCATCAACTGGAATGACGACCTCGGATATGCTCTGACCTGGTGCTGCCGTACATTCAAGTCACTCGCCGGCGGCCAGCAATGGAATTTGCCTCCACTGTATCAGAGCGACATGCTTGCAGGGGCGGATGTTGAAAGCGACAAGCTCTTCGTCAAGAAATTGCTCAGGTCTTCATTTGCCAATTATCAGAAATATTCCGGAATGATTGCTGACTCTGTTCAGGGATGGGAAAAAGACAGGCTTTTCTCAACAGATGTGGTTCTCATCGTCATGGGACTCGCCGAGGCTGTTTCTTTCCCTGAGATTCCACTCAAGGTCACTCTCAATGAATATGTCGAGATTTCCAAATTCTTCGGTACCCCGAAGAGCCGTTCATTCGTAAACGGCATCCTCGACAACCTTGTCCAGAAGATGGTCCGCGACGGCGAAATCATCAAGACCGGAAAAGGAGTCCAATAAAATTCCGAATAGATGGATAACACTTTAAAATTATTATAGAAAAATGAACATTTTGTATTTATTGCCTGCTCAGGCAGCAGCTCCTAAGGCTGGAAGCAGCTGGTCAATGTGGATCATGCTTGCTCTTGTTTTCGTAGTCATGTGGTTTTTCATGATCCGTCCGCAGAGAAAACAGCAGAAGGAGCTTGATAATTTCCGCAAATCACTCAAGAAAGGCGACAAAGTTGTCACAATCGGCGGCATCTTCGGAACAGTTGTCGAAATCAAGGAGGATTCAATCCTCATGGAAGTGGACAACAATGTAAAGATTCGCGTCAGCAAGAACGCGCTTGTAAAGGATTTTGCTGAACCGGGCAAATAGTCCGCGTTTCCAATTCGAAGATGAAACAGCTGCTCAACAGGCTTCTTGAATCATTCCATGTTAACGGGAGGGATTTTGCAGTATTTCTGCTTGCCCTCCTGTTGGCGTTCAGTATCTGGATCATACATAATCTGTCGCTTAACTATACTGATTATCTGAAAGTTACAGTTGTGTCAAAATGCAATATAGACGGACATTCAGATAAATCGGTGAATAAGTGTGATGTCATAGCCAGATGCCGGACCAGGGGATATAACCTTATTAGGTCCAAGCTCAGGGAAGACAAGAAGGTTGTGGAGGTGGAATTCAACCCTGCCGTGATGGAATATGACTCCGGTGATATGTATTATGTGGAGTCGTCCGACCTTATGGAATATGCCCATCTTATATATGGCAATGATGTAAGTGTCGATTATTTTGTCACGGACACTCTTTTTTTCAGACATCCTGAAGTGAGACATAAACGGGTGGCAATCAATCCGGTACATTCATTCACCTATAAACAGCAATATATGGGAAGCGGCTCCATCGAGCTCGTTCCAGATTCGGTGACGGTCTATGGTGAGGCCTTTCTACTCGACAACATCACACATGTCAACACAAAGGCCATCAGGCTGTATGACCTTGATTCCGATGAACGTGGTCTTGTACAGATTGAACCTGTCAAGGGCATAAGGATGTCGGCCTCCCAGGTGAGCTATTCGATTGGAGTGACACGATATGTCGAGATGAACTCTGCCGTTCCGGTGATTGTTGATGACACCCCTGCAGGAAAGGAGGTGACAGTCGTGCCATCATCGGTCAGGATGTCCCTGAAATGCAGATTTCCTATCAAATCCGATCCGTTTGAGAATATGGCCGTCCATATCCCTTATAGTGACATAGCATCTTCTTTGAGCGGAAAGTACGCAGTGAAGATAGATATGCCGAAAGGGGTGCTGGATTATGATTCTGATCCCGCAATAATTCAATGCCTTGTGGAGGAAAGGTGATGAGGGTATGGATAGTGACAGGGGGCATCGGCAGCGGCAAGACTGAGGTGTGCAGGATATTGCACAGATTGGGTTATGTCTGCCAGTATGATTCCGATTCGAGGGTAAAAGCTTTGTATGATAGATATCCTGAACTTGTTGAAAGGATTGAACAAAACCTAGGATGCAGTCTCAGGGATGAAAACGGTCATTTCGTACCTTCCTTGCTTGCAGGAAGGATATTCAGCGAAAGGGCTGCCCTGGAGCTTGTGGAAAACCTTGTGTTTCCGGTTCTGATGCAGGATTTCAGCGAGTTTGCTTCCGGGGCAGAGGTTGTGATTTTCGAGTCGGCCACCATCCTTCAGAAGAGATATTTTGATGCTTTCGGCGATGATGTCATCTATGTTGATGCTCCTCAGCAGGTGAGGCTTTACAGAGCCTGCAAGCGCGACGCTCTTCCTCAAGAGAAAGTGCTTTCGAGGATGGAAAACCAAAGGCTTACTCAGGAGGAATGTGCACGGATCAGCTTCAGGATCGATTCGGACTGCAGCCTTGAAGAACTGGAACAAAGAGTTAGGTTCGTTGTCAGGCAGCTTGAAGATAAACAATTGATTGATAATTATTAAAATATAACATAAGTAGATAGTATGAAAACAGATCTTTCAAAAATTCTGACAGTATCAGGTCAGAGCGGACTTTTCCTTTATATATCACAGGCAAGAAACGGTGCCATCGTAGAGTCTCTTGCTGACAAGAAACGTACTTGCATCGGCATCACAAGCAAGATTACTTCCCTTGAGGATATCTCAATCTATACCGATGAGCAGGAAGTTAAGCTCAAACAGGTATTCCTCAATTTGAAGGAGGTACTCGGTGACGCTGATGCACCATCAGCCAAATCAGATGCTGCACAGCTCAAGGCACTCTTCGAGAAAGCCCTTCCGAACTATGACCGAGACAGATTCTATGTATCCCATATGAAGAAGGTCGTGGAGTGGTACAATGCTCTTAAGAAATATGCTTCCCTTGACTTTGAAGATCATGATTCAGAATCAAAGGAGCAGGAAGACGCTGCACAGGAATAATGGCTGATTCAAAGAAAACACTACAGACTCTCACCCTTGGCTGTTCGAAGAACAAGGTGGACACTGAACATATCCTTCCTTATGCAGAATCTATGTATGAGATTCTGCCTGAGGACGATATGACTGTACATGCAGATGTGCTCCTTCTAAACACCTGTGGATTCATCGGAGATGCGAAGGAGGAATCCGTGAATGCCATCCTTGAAGCTGTCGAAAGAAAGAAAAGGGGTGAGGTTGGACAGATAATAGTGTTCGGATGTCTTGCACAGCGCTATGCCCATGAGCTCCCCGAACTTATTCCAGAGGTGGACAAGTGGCTAGGTGCCAGGGATATAGTCTCTGTAATCAAGGCAATTGGAGCCGTTCCTGATTCAAAGGCAAATTCGACCCGCAGACTCATAGGTGCATCTCATTATGCCTATCTGAAGATATCTGAGGGTTGTGACAGGAGATGCTCATATTGCGCGATACCTTTCATCCGCGGAGCTCATAAATCCGTACCAATGGAAACCCTTGTCGAAGAGGCTGAATCTCTTGCCGCCAAGGGGGTGAAGGAACTTATCATTATTGCTCAGGACACAACATATTACGGTCTGGATCTTTACCGCAGGAGGGCCCTTGCAGAACTACTTGAGAAACTCTCCATGGTGAAAGGCATAGAGTGGATCCGTATCCATTATTCATATCCGGCTTCATTCCCGGAGGATGTGCTTGACCAGATGGCAAACAATCCAAAGGTTTGCCGATATATGGATATTCCTCTCCAGCATATTTCCGATAAGGTACTCGACAACATGCACAGGAATGTGGATGGTGCCTGGACAAGGGAACTCATTCGCAAGATGCGCGAGAAGGTTCCGGGAGTCGTGCTGAGGACTACAATGATTGTCGGTCATCCTGGTGAAGGTGTGAAAGAGTTCAATGAACTTCTGGACTTTGTGAAAGAGGCCAGGCTTGAAAGACTCGGTGCATTCAAATATTCAGAGGAAGAGGGAACATTCGGCGCTGAGAATTTCCGTGACAGCATTCCTGCTGCCACCAAGCAGAAAAGGCTGGACAAACTGATGAGCCTCCAGAGCGAGATTTCTCTTGAGTTCAACAAATCCAGGGTGGGTAGTGTCGAAAAGGTTATTGTTGATGATTTTTCCGACGGAATATTTGTCTGCAGGAGTGAATTTGAAAGTCCGGAGGTTGACGGCGAGATTCTTGTAAAGTATGATTCCGCTCTGATGCAGAATGTGGAGCCATATTCTCTTGTGGGTGAGTTCATGATGGTCCGTATTACCGGAGCAGATGAATATGACCTCATCGCTGAGCCAGTGGAACTTTTATAAATATTATTCAAATGAAGCGACCATATCTTCTTCTTGCCCTTTTGTGTCTTGTCGCATGCGGGCCGTCTAAATACATCATGGATGTGGAAATGAGACATCCGTCCAAGGCTGGTGTCGATCTTGCCGGGAAATTGGTAAGTATTGTTTATCTGGAAGATGGCCGCCAGGAGAATGCAGACTTTGCTGAAAACATGGCAAAGGGGTTTGCATCATCTCTTGAGAAGGATTACTGCATGGAGAAAGGCTCAATCGGTGTGTATCGCAAACCATTGGGCAACGGGGAAAATTATGCTTGTCGAGACTCCATGTTCAATATTCTCATGGATACGGGTGCCGATGTCGTCTTCCTTATAGATACAATCAAACTCGGCACAATGACAGTTGGATCTCCTGCCAAAGTTTCCGTCAAATCTGTTGCGGACTCATCATACGTATCGACAGGCTCCATTCCATTCGTCATGAAACTATATTGCTACGACGGCATGGATAAGGCTGACAGAGTCCGTTCTTTTTCAGGTTCAAGCGTGGCTGTTCCGGATGTTTATTCCGACGGAAAGCGTTCAAGAGAAGAGATGAAAGTCAAGGCATTTGAGGCCCTGGGTCAAGAGGCAGCCGGCTCAGGGCAGACTTTGGCTTCATCTTTCATTTCCCAGTGGAAAGTGGAACAATTCACAATCATGTATTTTGACAATGATATGTGGTTTGAAGCTCTTGAATGTGCATTACAGTTCAAATGGTCTAAGGCCATTGACCTGTGGCTCAAGGCCCTGCAGTCAAATGACCCTCTCAAGCGTTCTTGTGCTGCATATAACATTGCAACGGCCTGCCATATCATGGGCAATGATTCCCTCGCCGGCGAATGGCTTGATTTTTCTGACAAGGAAAACCATATTAGTGCTTCGGATACTCTCCGCAAGAGGCTCAGTCTTTAGCCTCTGTTTCCTGAACGGAAATCTGTTCCCTTGATTTGCTTCTGCTTACGATTATCACTCCGGC
>JALFNZ010000143.1 GCA_022774085.1 Bacteroidales bacterium | reverse complement strand
AAAGCAGATTGTACAGGAATAATTCTTTGTTCTATCCCTCCCCAAACAGCCACTTTCTCTATGTTGTACACTTTGGAGAAGGACATACAAAGCAAACTAGGCTCACACAACTTGGCTAAGGCGTTGAAAGTGTGTATGATGCCTTGATGTGCTGATTTTGAAACTACGCCTTTTCTTTATTTTCGAGGTGTTTCATGTGACGCTGGGTGCTGGATTTGAACCACTGGCCGTGGATTTCGCTGCAGTTGCCGGCAGTCATGAAGGCATGGATATGATTCTTTTCTATGTACTCGAGAAGTCTTCCGTATTCATGCTGGGTGAGAAGGGCCTGAATCTCCACGCCCGGCTCTTCTGTAAATCCTCCTTTTATTTCATAAAGGGTACATCCTCTGACAAGTTCCTCAATAATGTATTTACGGATTCTGTCATAGTCCTTGGAAACAATACAGACCCTCTTTCTGCGGTTGAGACTTGACATGAAATAGTCGATTGCCAGACCATTGAGCCAGGTGCCGATGATACCGATTACAACCATCCTGAAACTGTTTCCGGGGATGAATATGGCCGTCAGACAGACTGCAATGCCAGCGAAAGTGACACAGGTTCCTATGTCAATGTGCATCAGCTTGTTCATAATCATAGCTACGATGTCCAATCCCCCGGTTGACGCATTGATGCGGAAAAGAAAGGCCTGGGAGGCACTGAGCATGAGGACGAAACAGCAAAGGTCGAACCATGGATCACCCATCACGGTGGTCTGTCCCTCTTCAATCAACTTGCTCACAGGGTAGATAAGTTCGCACAAATCCATGGCCGGTCCAAGGAAAATAGAAGCCAAAATCGACTTCAGCCCAAACTCCTTTCCCACAATCAGGACAGCAAGGATTACGAGAACGATATTCAGCATCAGCACAAAGTGTGATACTTTGATAGCCGGAATCATCGCATTGAGAACCATGGCAAGACCGGAGACTGTTCCGATTACGATTTTGCTTGGTATAAGGAAATAATATACTGCGGCAGCACCGACCAAAAGGCCGACAATCATGATGAGCAGTTCCTTAATCAGTTTCATTTTATAAAATTCTTAATATTCAGCCCGCGAATATAGGAAAAAAATATGTAAGTTTGTGTTCGACTAAAATTATATACGAAATAGAACAAAATAAAAATATTGTAACATGAAAATGAAACAAATTCTTCTATTTTTAGCTATGTGTCTGACACTGGCGGCCTGTGGCACAGACGATACTGTCGTTATCTTCCAGGTCTCTGACCCTCAGATGGGATTCCAGACAAGAAATGCCGACATGGAATATGAAACTGCTACCCTCACTGCAGCCGTTGAAGCGATCAATGCCATATCGCCTGATGCAGTGGTTTTCACCGGAGACCTTGTCCATGATTGTTGGAACGAGGCGCAATGGTCCGAATTCAAAAGACTCTCAGGGTTGATAGACAAAAAAACTGAAGTGCTGTATATCCCCGGAAATCATGACATTGTTTTTAAAGGCGATTTCGACATGAGTCCTTATATGAATCACATGGGCACAGACAGATTCAATGTGAAAGTTGGCAATGTCATGCTCACCGGCATCAATACAGACTATATCAAATATGCTGAAGGCAGCCCTGAGGAAATTGCTCAGGTACAGTGGCTGAAAAATGCCCTTGACAATAAGAAGGAGGGAGAAACATCCATAGTTTTCGGTCACCATCCTTTCTTCCTGACCGACCCTCAGGAACCGGAGGAATATTTCAACATTCGTCCGGAAAACAGGTCAATGTATCTGGAAATATTTGAAAATCACCGTGTAGATGCTGTTTTCTGCGGACATAAGCACGACAACAGTATGGCTGCTGACGGAGATATCCCGGTCGTTACCACCAGCGCCATAGGAAAACCGCTTGGACAGGCCCCTTCAGGAGTGCGCGTGATAGTGTGCCGCGACGGTGAAATCCGGCATGCTTATCTCACTCCGGAAGAAATTCCGCAGACACGTAAAGAACTCATCGGACTTTTATATTGAAAAAATCAGGCTGGCAGAATCTCTGCCAGCCTGTCTTATGAATGGGCTTAATCCTGTACATTTTTCAGCACTTCCCTGATCTTGGCCTCGATTTCTTCGCAAAGCTCAACATTGTCGGTCAAAAGCTGCTTCACAGCCTCACGTCCCTGAGCAAGTTTGCTGTCACCGTAGCTGAACCATGAGCCGCTCTTCTTGATGATGTCATATTCAACTCCAAGGTCTATAACCTCGCCAACATGAGAGATACCCTCTCCGAAAACGATGTCGAACTCGGCTTTCTTGAAAGGCGGAGCCATCTTGTTCTTAACAATCTTCACCTTCGTACGGTTTCCGAGAGCTTCGTCACCATCCTTGATCTGGGTCGTCCTGCGCACATCCACGCGAACTGAAGCGTAGAATTTGAGTGCATTTCCACCGGTGGTAGTCTCAGGGTTGCCGAACATCACACCAATTTTGTCACGAAGCTGGTTGATGAAAATGCAGCAAGTATTTGTCTTGCTGATGTTTGCTGTAAGTTTCCTGAGAGCCTGGCTCATAAGCCTTGCCTGAAGACCCATTTTGGCGTCACCCATTTCACCCTCGATTTCTGCTTTAGGTGTAAGAGCTGCCACCGAGTCGATGACAATTATGTCAATAGCTCCGGAACGGATAAGATTATCGGCAATTTCAAGTGCCTGCTCGCCGTTGTCCGGTTGTGAAATCAACAGAGTATCAAGATCTACACCGAGATTCTTTGCATATGTGCGGTCGAACGCATGCTCTGCATCAATGATTGCGGCTATGCCTCCCTGTTTCTGGGCCTGCGCAATAGCATGGATGGCAAGAGTGGTCTTACCGCTGGATTCCGGTCCATAAATCTCGATGACCCTGCCACGTGGGTATCCTCCGATTCCGAGAGCGGCATCGAGCGCGATTGAACCGCTCGGAATAACCGAAACCTCCCATTTAGGCTGATCTCCTAACTTCATGATTGTACCTTTGCCATAATCTTTCTCAATCTTGTCAATCGTCGCCTGCAATGCCTTGAGTTTCGCAGCATTGACTTCGGTACTTCCCTGTACTTCTTCTTTAGCCATAAATGTGTAAATTTTATAAGTTTGTAAAAAAGCAGGTGCCTTTCTCTGCACCGAAGCAAAAGTAATCAAAAAAGCCGATAATTCTGAACAATTTTTGTGTATTTTTGCATCAGTTACAACAGGAAGATTGACATAAGCAGATGATACGACTTTTAGGAAAGAATCTGGATGAACTCAAGGCCCTTGTTGCAGAGGAAGGGCTGCCATCATATACCGCAAAGCAGATTGCCAGATGGCTGTATGTAAGGAAAGTTCGCTCCATTGAAGAGATGACCGACCTGTCAAAGCAGGCCAGAGCCGCCCTCATGCAGAAGTATGAAGTGGGCCTGACCGTCTATTCACATATCCAGATATCATCAGACGGAACGAAAAAATACCTTTTCCCCGTGAAATGCTCCCATAGCAAGGCGCTGAACGCCGCCTGCGGGGTTGATGCGTCCATGCCGCTTGAGGAAGGTGCTATCGAGGCCGTGATGATTCCCGACCAAGACCGTGCTACCCTTTGCGTGTCATCACAATCAGGCTGCAAGATGGGATGCCGCTTCTGCATGACCGGCAGGCAGGGTTTCCATGGCAACCTTTCCGCTGCCGACATTATCTCACAAATCATCGCTGTGGATGAATCTGACCGTCTGACCAATGCCGTATTCATGGGCATGGGTGAGCCATTGGATAATTATGAAAATGTAATAAGGGCAATAGAAATTCTTACGGCAGACTGGGGATTTGCATGGAGTCCCAAGAGGATAACTGTCTCAACCATAGGCGTTCTGCCGAACTTGAGACGTTTTTTAGATGAGTCCAAATGCCATCTCGCAGTCAGCCTGCACAATCCTTTCCCTGACCAGAGGCTTGAGATCATGCCTGTCCAGAAAGCATGGAACATTGCAGACGTGCTGGCCCTTATCAGAAAATATGATTTCTCCGGTCAGCGCCGCGTGAGCTTTGAATATACAATGTTTGCAGGATTCAACGACACAAAGGTGCATGCAGATGCCCTTGCAAGGATGTTGAAAAATCTCGAATGCCGCGTGAACCTTATCCGTTTCCATAAGATTCCGGATTTCCCTTATGAAACGTCCCCGGACATAGTCATTGAAAATTTCAAGAAAAGGATGAATAATTCCGGCATCACAACCACAGTCCGTGCCTCCCGTGGTGAGGACATTCTCGCAGCATGTGGAATGCTTGCCGGAGAACATAATGAAAAAGGCTCAAAATGAAAAGATTGACACATATCTTTCTCTTTGCACTGACATTGCTGGCCATTCTCCCTGAGGGAGTGGCAGCCCGTGGCATAGATCCGGTTGCAGATTCCCTGGCAATCGTGAATATGCGCAAGAAAATGGATATTATCCGCGAAGTGCGTCCTACTGTGGCTCTTGTCCTGAGTGGCGGCGGAGCGAAAGGAGTGGCCCATATAGGTGTCATAAAATATTTGGAATCCCTTGGGATTCCGGTGGATATGGTGCTCGGAACCAGCATGGGTGGACTTGTGGGCGGTATTTATGCACTGGGATATGACGTGGATCAGATGGAGACCTTAGTCAAATCCATCGACTGGAATACCATGCTGACAGACAAACTGCCTCGAGAATACATATCCTACAAATACACGAGATACAGGGAAAAGTACATGCTTTCCATTCCGTTCTTCTATGACAAGGATTATTTCAAGATGAGAAGAGCGGATGAATACAGGTTCGACCCCGTAGCCCAGATGAAGGAAACTCTACATATCGGATCCGACAGGGAAAAGTCCAATGACCTTGTAGTGAACAATTTATTGGGAAGCCTTCCATCCGGTTTCATTTACGGACAACAGGTCACCAACCTTATCAACTCGCTTACGGTTGGTTATCAGGATTCTACAGACTTTTCGACATTCCCCATCCCATTTGCCTGCATAGCGGCAGACATGGTTTCCGGGAAGGCCAAGATATGGCATAGCGGGTGCATCAATGACGCCCTCCGTTCCACTATGTCCATCCCGGGAATCTTCGCACCGGTCAGAATAGACGGCATGGTCCTGGTCGATGGTGGACTCCGTGACAACTATCCCACCGCCCTTGCCCGGGAGATGGGAGCCGACATAATCATAGGCGTGGACCTTTCCCAGCAAAGGAAGACATTCACACAGATCAATAACATCGGAGACATCATCAATCAGGGCATAGACATGCTCGGAATGGATACTTTTGAGAAGAATGTCCTGATACCTGATGTCAAGATAAAACCGGACCTCAAGGAATTCAACATGATGAGTTTCAATCCGGAAAGCATTGATACGATAATAGTAAGGGGGTATAATGCTGCCGTAGCCCAGGACTCCCTTCTTAGGGAAGTGGCAAAAATGACATCCAAGCGTTTTGTCAAGACTAAGAAACCATCAGCCGTATATTTCCAGAAGGATTCCATTTCAGTGACAGATGTTGAGGTAGCCGGTCTGCTGCCGAAGGAAAGGGAACTGTTGAAGAAGAAAATGAATTTCAAATACGGACAGAAGATTTCCCATGAAGAGCTGAACAATATGGTCGCCCAGATTTACGGAACCAATACATACGACTATGTGACCTACAAGCTTCTTGGCAAGCAAGAACCTTTCAAACTTCAAATAGACTGCCGCCAGGGTCCTATCCATCAGTTCGGACTCGGAGTGAGGGCTGATACGGAGGAAATCGTGTCGGTGCTCCTTAACCTGGGATACAATACTCACAAACTCTATGGACATAAATTGGATCTTTCGGGAAAGGTCAGTGCCAATCCTTATGTTACATTCCGGTGGTCATACGATTCTCCGAAATTTACAACGGTAAATGCTTCTGTATCAGCAAGGTGGACAGACTTGAATATGCTGAATCTGGGTGACAACAGATTGAGCCTGAGCTTCTTGAACTGTTCCCAAAACATATACCTGTCCAATCTGAACTGGAAACTGTTCGCCTTTGAGTCCGGTATCCGCAATGAATATATCCATATCAAGAACATCAAGGCAACACAGTTCATCGGAGACTACGACTTCGCCCAGCTTCAGAACGACTTCATCTCCTTATATGCCAAGGCCGGAGCTGATACTTTTGACAATGGCTATTTCCCGACAAAAGGATTTACGGCAGGATTCTCCTATTCCTGGACCTTTGCCGGTTTCCCGAACAGATTCAACAACTTCCACACTGTGAATGCCTATGCAAAAGTTGTGGTTCCGTTCTGGGATGTGTTCTCATTCATCCCATCATTCAATTTCCGTTTCCTCTTGGGTTCGGAAATACCTGTAGCATACTTCAACTCCATCGGAGGGTCGATGGCATCACGATATATTGGCCAGCAGATTCCGTTCGTAGGCATAACCAATCTTACGGCGATGGGCAACATACTGACCATTTTCCGCACGGATTATCGAGTAAAGATTGCCAGGAACCACTACATCACCGGCATCTTGAACTATGCACGTGACAGCAGTACATTCAAGGAATATGTGTCCAACAAACTTGGCTATTTCGGTGCAGCCCTTGAATATTCATTTGATTCGATTTTCGGTCCTATCAGTTTTGATGTTCATTGGTCGAATATTACCAATAAGGTAGGAGTCTATATCAGAGCCGGTTATGATTTCTGAGGATGATGCAAAACTCACTCCCGAGCAGGTGAGAAAGGTGGCCGACAGGCTCAGGAGGCTTTGTTCCCGTCGGGAATATTGTTCGGCAGATGTGATGAAAAAGGCCACTCTGGCTCTTGAATGGGATGCCCGACTTGCAGCCGAGGTCGTCGCCCTGTTGCAGAAGGAGGGTTATGTTGACGATGCAAGATATGCAGAGGCATATGTCCGTGACAAATCCTCACTAGCCGGATGGGGTCAGACTAAAATCAGATATATGCTCCGTGCAAAGGAAATCAACCCTGATCTGATTGACAGTGCCATGGTGTTGATAGACCGGGGAAGGGCAGATGTGAAATTGAGGAAACTGATTGAAAATAAATATAATAGCCTCAAAGATGATTCCCAATGCCGCATGAAATTGCTGAGATACATTCTCGGAAGGGGATATGCCTATGAGGAAGCAAAATGTGTGATTGATAATATTTTAGAAGAAGAATCAAATAATTGAATTGTATATGGATAATTACAGAAAACTAAGTCTCGGGGAAATAGAAGTCCTCAAAGCTAATCTTTGCTTTTGCACCGACTGGTCGGAAATTGAAGTCAGTGATGGTTTTTCACCGGAATATGTACATCATACACGTTTTTCCGGCAAGATTCGTCTTGGAGCATTCAACAAAGAATTCTCACTTCCGGGAGGAATGAAGAAGCATTCCGGACTCTTCCACACAACTCTCCATAATGTTACGGTGGGAGATGATTGCTGTATTGAAAATGTCAAGAATTACATCGCCAATTATACAATAGGTCATGACACTTTCATCGAGAATGTGGATATCATTCTTGTTGACGGACTTACAAGTTTTGGAAACGGAGTCGAGGTAGCCGTATTGAACGAAACCGGAGGACGTGAGGTGATGATTTATGACAGACTCTCCGCTCAGGCAGCTTATGTCATGGCTCTCTACCGTCACCGCCCGGCTTTGGTGGAAAGTCTTCGCAAAATGATAACTGCCTATGTATCAAAGATTTCATCTGAGATGGGATATATCGGTTCGAATGTTACTATCGCCGATACCGGCTATATCAAGAATGTCAGGATAGGGGATTGGTGCAAGATTGAAGGTGCATCCCGCCTTAAAAATGGAAGCATAAACAGTAACGAGTTTGCACCTGTGCATATTGGAGTAGGTGTCATTGGCGATGACTTCATCATCTCAAGCGGATCAAGTGTCGAGGATGGAGTAACATTCTCTCGCTGCTTCATCGGACAGGCATGCCAGCTCGGCCACAATTATTCGGCTTCAGATTCCCTCTTTTTCAGCAACTGCCAGGGAGAAAACGGTGAGGCATGTGCTATCTTTGCCGGACCATATACGGTAACACACCATAAATCAACACTTTTGATAGCCGGAATGTTCTCATTCATGAATGCCGGTTCCGGATCGAACCAGTCCAACCACATGTATAAGCTCGGACCTATCCACCAGGGTATCATGGAAAGGGGAGCAAAAACTTCATCCGATTCATACATTCTCTGGCCTGCGAAGGTGGGTGCCTTCTCCCTTGTCATGGGAAGACACGTCAGCCATCAGGACACTTCCGATTTGCCATTCTCCTATCTTATTGAGCAGCAGAGTACTTCCTTTATTATGCCGGGAGCAAACCTGAAGAGCGTAGGTACAATCCGCGATGCCAAAAAGTGGCCTGGAAGGGATAAGAGAAAGGATCCGGACAAACTGGACAGCATCAACTATAACCTTCTCAGTCCTTTCACAATCCAGAAGATGCTCAAGGCTGTGGATATCCTGAAAGATCTTCAGCGCATTTCCGGAGAGACTTCGGATGCATACACCTTCCAGAGCGGCAAGATCAAGAGGTCATCCTTGTTGAACGGCCTCAGATATTACGGTATGGCGATAGATAAATTCCTTGGCAACTCTCTGATTTCCAGGATTATGTCTTCTGAATCAAAAGATTTGGCAGGTTTGCGGGAGCATCTTGAGCCAAAGTCTGTCTATGGTCAGGGAGACTGGGTTGACCTTGCGGGTATGATTGCTCCAAAGAAAGCCGTGAGTGATGTTCTTGACGATGTTGAGAATGGAACAATTTCCGATGTCGATGCTCTCAATGCAAGATTTGCTGCCATCCATGAAGCATATTATGAGTATGAATGGACTTGGGCGAGCCACATCATAGAGTCTTATTATGGCATTGAACTTTCAACAGTCACAGCAGAGCAGCTTGCTGGCATTGTCCATCGCTGGAAGGATTCTGTCATTGGAATTGACAACATGGTTTATGCCGATGCCGGCAAAGAGTTCTCTCTCAGTGCAATGACAAGTTTCGGTGCAGACGGTGACCATGACCAGAGGGCAAGGGACTTTGAACAGGTTCGTGGTTCCGTATTTGAAGCTGACCCGTTCGTCAAATCTGTCAAGGAGCATATCCGTGTGAAATCTGCTTTGGCAGATACCGTCCTTGGGATTATCTCCGCCATGTAAGTAGTAACCGCATACGGAATACAGCCCCGTTTGTACTATCAAAAAAGGCTGGCAGGAGTTTATCCTGCCAGCCTTTTTTGATTATAATGTTTGAATTACTGCTCGTCAACATTGTTGTCCGGACCCTGAGGACCAGGCTGAGGACCACCCTGGAAAGGACCCTGAGGACCTGCCTGGCCACCCTGCGCAGCCTTGGCCATATCCTCTGAAGCAGCATGCCATGCAGCCTCAAGTTCAGAATTGTACCTGTCGATGTCACCAAGATTCTGGTTCTTCACAGCCTCTTTGAGGTTGTTCATTGCAGACTCGATAGCGCCTTTCTTGTCAGCAGGGATCTTGTCACCGTACTCCTTGAGGTTCTTCTCTGTCTGGAAGCACATTGCATCTGCATTGTTAATCTTGTCGATGCGCTCCTTCTCAGCCTTGTCGGCAGCCTCGTTGGCCTTTGCCTCATCCCTCATCCTCTGAATCTCGTCTTCAGAAAGTCCTGAAGATGCTTCAATACGGATGTTCTGCTCCTTGCCGGTTGCCTTATCCTTTGCAGATACGTTGAGGATACCGTTGGCATCAATATCGAAGGTTACCTCAATCTGAGGAATTCCTCTTGGAGCCGGTGCG
>JALFNZ010000127.1 GCA_022774085.1 Bacteroidales bacterium | reverse complement strand
AGCCTTGCCTGAAGCCCGCAAATTCATCCCTGCAGGTCGATAACTCTTCCTTTGCACAGTGCAGTAGCATGCTTTTTGCACAAACCACGTTCCGGTTATTTTAAAAGATTTTATCATGGATAAAGGAAAATTCTACAGCGGCCTGGCAATCATGGTCGGCCTCATCGTTCTCGGATTCAACATCCCGAAAGCAGTGAGTGATTATCGTTCATTCGACAGGACAGTGAATGTCAAAGGTTTATGTGAAAGGGAAGTGAAGGCAGACAAGGTAATCTGGCCGGTTACATTCAAGGTAATGTCGAACGAAATCCAGTCAATATACGACCAGATTGACCGTAACAACCAGACAATCAAGTCGTTCCTTATTTCAGAAGGAATCTCGGAAGAGGAAATAAGCATTTCGGTTCCAGTCATATCTGACAAGTATGCCAACGAATACGGCAACAATGACAGGCCATACAGATACATTGCAAGCAGTGTGATAACCGTCTGCACTGGCAAAATTGACAAGGTTCTGACATTGATGTCAAAACAGTCGGAGTTGCTGAAGAAGGGTGTGGTTACAGGAGGCAACACCTGGGAAAATCCGGTTCAGTTCAAATACGAAGGTCTCAATGAAATCAAGCCAGAAATGATTGAAGAGGCAACCAAGAATGCCCGCGAGGTTGCAGATAAATTTGCCAAGGACTCGGGCAGCAAGCTTGGAAAAATCAAGACGGCCAGCCAGGGAACCTTCACCATTGAGGACCGCGACAGCAATACTCCAGAAATCAAGAAAATTCGAGTAGTGACCTCGGTAACCTACTATCTAAAGAATTAGAACGACTTAAAGTCATCCTTTATATAACTGTCTGCATAGAATTCTCCAGCAGGCAGTTTTTTTATTTTACAATCAGGAGAAATATGGGCAATCACATCAGCGTGGCTAGCTGCAAGGGAAAGTTCATGGGTAGAAAACAGGATGGTCTTGCCCTGCTCCCTTGAAAGCCTTGCAAGCAGTTCACAGAGCTCATGTCTTCCCGGAGGATCGATGAAGGAGGTCGGCTCGTCAAGCAGGATGACGGGAGTCTGCTGGGCAAGAGCCCTGGCAATCATGATTCTCTGACATTCGCCATCGGACATCTTGTCCATGCTTTTGAGTGCGAATTCTTCCATTCCAACCATCTTCAGTGCATCGGCCACATATTCGGCATCCTTCTCCTGCATCCGGCCAATCCAGTTGGTATATGGGGCTCTGCCAAGGGAAACCAGATCCCTGCAAAGCAGATTGGGCACCCGTATCCTTTCAGTGCTGACAAATGCCACAGTCTTTGATATGACGGATGGATGTATATTCCGGACATTCTTTCCGTCTATAATAATGCTTCCGTCATAATTATTTGACAATGAAGCAATTGAACGCAACAAGGTTGATTTTCCACAACCATTCCTGCCGACGAGTGCAGTAAGTTTGCCTTTGTCGAAAACACAATCAACATTGTTAAGGAGCATCCTTCCGGGATAACCCATAGAAAAGTTCACCAAGCTTATCATATCGATTTGTGTTTGAGTACAATCCATAATACAAGAGGAATTCCCAGAAGGGAAGTTATTGAATTTATCGGAAGGGCAAACTGTTTGGAAACGATGTCACAAAAAAGCAAGGCCGCAGATCCGAGAAGGGCACTTGAAGGGATGAGGAGGCGATGGTCTGCACTTCGCATAAGAGCCCTTGCCACATGCGGAACAGCCAGTCCGATAAAACCGACAGGTCCGCAAAAAGCAGTCACGCTTCCGGACAGAAGAACCGTGGAAAGAAAAAGCACATTCCTGGATGATTTGACATTCATTCCCATGCTCCTTGCATAATCCTCTCCTAGAAGCAACATATTCAAGGACTTGCAGCTGATGACCGAAAGCATCAAGCCGAAGGCGAGAGCAACGGACAGGATAATAATCTGAGGGTAGGTTACATTGGCCAGAGATCCCATAGTCCATAAAACAAAGGCTTTGAGAGCCTGTTCATTGCTGACATACTGAAGGACCTGGACAAAGGCATCCACCCCGCATGAGAGCATCATTCCCAAAATAAGGATGACCATGATATCTTTGATGCGGCGTCCTAGAGAGGCAACTAGGGCGAGGACCAAAGCTGCACCTGCCCACGCGGCTCCTGCCATTCCCAAAGATGAAACTACCTGTCCGATGGAAGGGGATAGAAAAGGGATTCCGAGGATGAAAAGTGCAACTCCGAGACTTGCTCCTGAGCTCACACCCAGAACATAAGGTCCGGCAAGAGGATTGCGGAAAAGGGTCTGCATCTGAAGTCCGCTCACAGAAAGAGCTGCACCGGCAAGCAAGGCAGCCAATGCCTTCAAAAGCCTGATATTCAGGACAACAGTACCTACAGAATCAGGCACATCGCCCCCGCTCAATGCCTTCAGGACATCGGACAGGGAGATAGCTGCTGATCCGCTGAGCAAGTCAATGAGGAAAAGCAGAAGTACAAGAGTAGTCACTGCAAGGAATATCAGCCAGTTGCGTTTCATTCGATTTTTCGGTAATATGTCAGTTCATTATCCCCGGCAGTCTCCGGATGAATGATTCCGATCAGATCTTGCAGGACAAGGTCAGGTCTGACCACACCTGATTCCCAGAAATCATTGCCGCCTTCAGGGCTGAGCCTGAGGTTGTTGTCATAAACAGCACCTTTTACAACACTTCTGACCCCGGAAAACTGAGGAAACCTCTCACATAGTTCATCCAATGTTTTAACTCCGGATACGTTCAACCAGATATCTGCCTGACTGCAGAGCAAAAAAGCTTCCTCCATATCTACAACCACGGAAGCATTGCCTGATTTGCCCCTGAATACGAAATCACCTCCTGCATCTTCAATCAGCCTGGTCATATAACTGCCCTCGGAGGGCAGGAACCAAGTCCCGGAGCATGGAAGATTCAGCATCACCTTTGGGCGGCTGATAGATACAACCTTTTCTTTCAGAGCAGCATACCTCCCGGAAACCGGCACAAAAGCCTCCACGGCGGCATCCCGGCAGCCGGCGATCTCACCCACAGCGACCATCCATTCAGCTTTCCCCAAAGGATTGTCTTCGACATATTCACCGATATAAGCGTAAGGGATGCACAGCTCTGCCAATTTCTTTTCGAGAGGGGATTCTCCCTGAACACCGTACAAAAGAACAATATCAGGCCTCAGGGACACCAGTGTCTCATAATCAACATATTCATCATATCCGACCTCTGAGACCTCACCCTCACGTACATTCTCATCATAGAGATAACCAAGCCCGGAAACACCGACAACCTTACCGGCTGCACCTGCACATCCGAGCATGGCAACATGCGAGGAAGACATACAGATTATCCTTGCGGCATCACCGCTGATGACCTGCCCTTCGAAGCCTTCGGGCTTACTCTCACCTGAGCGGAGAATCATCAGCATTTTGCTGACCTTGCTTGCTCCCTGCCATGGATTTTCGGAGATGATAAGGGTGCTTCCGGCCTCGGTCCCGAGTATGCGGAAACCTTTTGCATGGACAGGTTCGTAAACGACCTTGTCAAAGGACGAAAGGTCGCAAGGTGTGCCTGAACACGCGGCTAGAAGCAGGGAAATG
>JALFNZ010000121.1 GCA_022774085.1 Bacteroidales bacterium | reverse complement strand
CGGCGATCCCGCGACAACACTCGCCACAAACGCCAGCCTTATGGTGTCAAGGACATTTGCAGAGAAACTCGGAGGTGTTCAGGAAGCAATTGGAAAGCAGATTGAAAGCGAGGAATACGAAGGATACAAGATGACAGTTGCAGGGGTATTCGAGGACTTTCCGTACCAGAGTTCCCAGAAATATGACATCCTCCTTTCAATGGAATCATTATCAAAGAGTACCACTGAAAACTGGCTTGGCAATGACCGGTATATGGGATATGTCCGACTTGCGGCAGGCGTTGATTACAAGATGCTTGCCCCTGCAATCCGTCTTATGCAGGAGAAGAACCAGCCTCTTGAGCAGCTTGAGAAGTCCGGCTCCAGAATCCAGTATTACCTGTCTCCTCTGTCAAGCAGTCACACTTCAGAGGATAATGTAAGGAATATGCTGGTCATACTCGGCATTGTCTCATTGCTGCTGCTCGCGATTTCGCTTCTGAACTATATTCTTTTCGTGATTTCAGCGATGGTGAAACGCTCGAAGGAGGTTGGAGTCCGCAAATGCTACGGGGCTGGGACCGCGAATATATATGCAATGATGATGAAGGAGGCGGCGGTGGATGTGATCGCATCGCTTGTGGTGGCCTCCCTGCTGATTCTCGCTTTCCAAAACATCATAGGTGACCTGGTCGGAGTGCCGGTTAAATCATTATTCGTACCCCAGACCCTCATTACTCTTGCATCAGTCATGGCAGTGGTGTTCGTGGTGGCCGCCCTGGTTCCGGCACGCCTGTATTCGAACATCCCGATTGCCTCTGCCATACAGAATTACAAGGAAAACAAGAGAATATGGAAACTAGCCCTGCTTTTCTCCCAGATCTGCTTTTGTACCTTCCTCATGAGCCTGGTAGTAGTTATAGGGCTCCAGTACAGGAAGGCAATCAACGACAAGCCTGGGTATGAATATGAGAATCTGATATTTGCAAACCTCAGGGGCACAGACAGTTCAGTCCATCAGTCGGTCATTGACAGACTGCTTGCGATTCCTGGGGTGGCTGACGTGCAGATGAGTTATGGAGTTCCGCTTGAATGGTCCTCGGGGAACAATGTCTTCCTATGGGAGACTCCTATACGAGAACTATTCAACATTGCCGACCAATACGAAGGAACGGAAGGACTTTTCTCGATGCTGGGAATACCGTTCATCGAAGGACGTTACCCACAGACAATGACAGAAGTGGCTGTCAGTGAGAGTTTTCTTGGCAAGATGGCTGAGTTTGAGGATTGGAGTGACGGAGCAGTTGGCAAGCAGATTTATATTTCCGATCATAGCAGAAATGGACAGGCATATACTGTCAGCGGCGTATATAAGGATTATCGTATCAGAAACCTGACAAATCCTGACGAAAGGGCGAGCGTGAAGTTCCTTGGCAAGGTGGGTGAGGGCTATATGCCGTATATTCTGGTCAAAGTGAATGAGGTGGACAGGAATGTGATGGATGAGGCAGACGCGGTCCTCAGTGAGATCTTCCCTGAGAGGGAAATCGTGTTTACTGCCTACAAGGATGCAATGAGGAATGCTTACAAGGAAGAGAGGAGGATGCGGAACACAGTGCTTTCCGGCTGCGCTATATGCATATTGATAGCACTTTTCGGCCTTGCGGGCTATGTGCGGGATGAGTCGGAGAGAAGGAGCAAGGAGGTGGCTGTCAGGAAAATCAATGGCGCTACAGTGAGGGATATACTTGGTCTGTTCGTCAGGGAAATCGGACTGCTCGGCATAGTTGCCGCTCTGCTTGCCGATGCCGGAGCCTTCTTTACGGCTAATGTCTGGCTGGAGAATTTTGCGGAGAAAATCAGTCTTTCCCCTCTGATCTTCCTCTCTGCCGACATCATCATCCTTGCCATCGTCGCCACGACAGTCATTCTATGCTGCCTCCGCATCAGCCGCGCCAACCCTGTCGATTCACTGAAAGATGATTAATTTTCATTTTGATGAGACGATTTCTCGGTGCAATTTTTGCGATTGAACAAGTGCTATTGCAATAGATTTGTTTAACCATCAGAATCAGAATGAAATGAAAAAGATTGCTACACTTTTATTGTCACTGGCCTTTTTCGCTTTCACAGCGAATGCTGATGACAGACCGATTGATTATGAGCAGCTTCCGTCTGCTGCAAAGAGTTTTATTAAGGCAGATTTCCCGACAGAGAGCATTTCGTACATAACCAGGGATATGGATCTGCTTGACACAGCCTACGATGTACATTTTGCCAATGGATTGAAATTCGAATTCAACAGCAAAGGCGAATGGACGGAAATCAGTTGCACATCTTCACCGATTGACAGTAAGTACATCCCGCGTCAGATTATCGACACGGTCGCGACCAGATGGCCGGGAGAGAAGTTCAAGAAAATCGAAAGGTACTGGCACGGATATGAGGTCGAACTCACAAACCGTCTGGAATTAAAATTCGACAAGAAATTCAGACTTACTGAAATAGACGACTGACATTACTGCCAAACGGTCGGATTATCCATGATTTCCTGACTATGATGCAAATGCTGGAACCTTGGATCCAGTTGACCTGAAAAACACCTGCCTTAGTATTCATGACCTGTTCTGTCGTGTCCTATGGCAGGTGGTTTTTGTGTTAAATTGCTTTACATCTAGTGTAAAGTTTCTTTACAATCTATGCTGCAGCCTAAATTGGAATAGTCTGTAAATCAGTGTATTATATTGTTTGGCACAGGTGGTGCTTATTTCTTACGTTGTCATCTCGACCTCGCGAGCGCTCAGCAAACAGTCCAGCGGACTTTTGCAGCGAGCAGCCGACGGCAGTCGGACATGAAGTGCGTGGAGAGAACTTATGAATATAAGAATGAATAACAATTAAATACCAATAAATTATGATTAAAGTTACAGACCTGTGCAAAGTCTTCCGCACAGAAGAAATTGAAACAACCGCACTGAACAACGTGTCATTTGAAATCGGAAACGGGGAATTCGTCGCAATCATGGGCCCTTCTGGCTGCGGCAAATCGACGCTTCTGAATATTCTCGGCCTTCTGGACAACCCG
>JALFNZ010000092.1 GCA_022774085.1 Bacteroidales bacterium | reverse complement strand
GCAACTTACATCGGCCTGTCGAAGGTAGAGATGGATTCCATCTTCGCCCAGTTCCGCCCAAGCAACGAAAGAAACTACCGCATCCTGGAGATCGAGCCTAATGCTACCGATGAGGAGGTAAAGAAGGCTTACCGCAAGATGGCCATCAAATACCATCCTGACAAGGTAGCCACCCTTGGAGAGGATGTCCAGAAGGCGGCAGAGGAGAAGTTCAAGGCTGTGAATCAGGCTTACGAAGCTATCTGCAAGGAAAGAGGGATTTAAGTATCCTCACACATAACAGGTAAATCTACTGGGAGAATCGGGAAACCGCTGCTCCCTTCTTTTTCAACGTCAGACCATCTATATAATTCCCAGCACATTGGGATTTATTCTAACAGAAACACCTATCAGGCATCAAATTAAGTATAATTCACAATACATTGTGATTTTCTTGCATTTTTCATTTATTAGCATTAGTTTTGCTTAAAATTACCAACACATTGGGAATATGAAGATTTTAGGAGCACAGATTAAGGAACGAAGAAAAGCCTTGAAGATTACTCAGCAGGAACTGGCTGACCTTGCCGGCATCAGCATCAATACAGTTGTAGAGGCGGAGCGCGGTCAGGGCGATCCGAAAATTTCCACCTATCTGTCCATATGCAACGTCCTCGGACTTAAATTGACCGCAATACTATGAGACAATGTGAAATCTATCTGCACGGTATAAGGTGCGGTATACTTACGGAGAGTGATAGCCGTGAGTTCTCATTTATATATGACAGGGCGTATCTTTTTGGAGAGGACGCACAACCGGTCAGTCTTACTCTTCCACTGCAGAGTGAGCCATACACATCCCCTCACTTATTCCCCGCCTTTGCTAACATGCTTTCCGAAGGCGAAAACCGCATGGTTCAGTCACAGCTTTTGAGGATTGACCCCGAAGACGACTTCGGCATTCTTCTGGCGACATGTCAGACAGATACCATAGGAGCTATAACAGTAAGGCCAATTGAGATATGAAGGAATTGACCATATGTCCATCCACCTTGATGGATGGTTATGGCACATACTCCCCTGCAGCCGCTAAAGTTCTCTTCGACCGCAGGCAAGTGTCACACATATTCCCAGGATTAAGTCCGGAGGATGACTCGAACACCTCTGACGAGCCGATACAAAACATCGGACACATCTCTCTTTCCGGAGCACAGTCTAAGTTCTCAGTCATAGTGGGAGATGACAACAATCTGAGGTACACCCGCGATGGTGAACAAGGGACATACATCCTCAAGCCACGTCCTATAGGTTATCAAATCATCAATAAGGATTACTGTGCTGCAAATGAACATGTGACTATGCAGATTGCATCACAGGTCTATGGAATAGAGACTGCACCTAACGCACTCTGCTTCTTCGAGGATGGTAAAGCTGCATACATCACACGCCGTTTCGATGTATATCCTGGCGGCAAGTACAAGCAGGAGGACTTCGCCGCACTCCTTGGCTGGAGCAAGGACAATGGAGGTAGGCTATTCAAGTATGACAAGTCCAGCTATGAAGAATGTGCGGAGTTGATCCACAAATATGTGAAGGCAGCCTTGATTGATATAAGGCGATTCTATAGAATCATACTATTCAACTTCGTGACATTGAATGACGATGCACACCTGAAGAACTTCTCGCTTATTGAGAAGGATGGAGAATATCGTCTCAGTCCTGCATATGACCTTGTCAACACTTCTCTTCAGCTTCGTGAGCCACAGATCTTTGCTCTCAAAAACGGACTGTTCAAGGAAGGAATGAATAAAGCCGACACTCATAACATAGGCTACGAAGACTTTGTCGTATTCGGCAGAAGGATAGGACTGAATGACAGGGTGATCAAGCAGGAACTGAAGATGTTTCAGGAACCTGACCCTAAGGCTATTCACTTGATTGCGAAATCCTTCCTGTCTGAAGAACTCAAGAACCAGTATATCGTCTCATACAAGTATCGATGCAAGATGCTTACATTCTAAAAAACTCAGCCAAAATGAAGCAATTTTGCCCATTTTGGCTGAGTTTTTCTAAACTTAAAGCAAGCCTATCTGATTATCTCTCTGACAATTAAGCAAAAAACGAGGTGTTACGAGGTTCCTTATTAAGGTCCTTTTCCAACCAGGTATACATCACTCCGGTGCTATCATCTTCGGAAAACGGTTCATACCCCTCCCTGATATACCACTTCATCATCCACGAGCCGGACTCGGCCTTGAGCTGAATCTTATCGAACATCTTCTGACGAGCCATCTTCTCGCAGAACTGTAGGAGCTCACGTCCACGTCCTTTGCCTCTTTCCCTACTGTCCACCTGTAGGTTCGCAATCGTAACGACCTCAGGCTTGGCATAGGATGCAAACATAGTGCATGACGACTTTGCATCAGCAGACATCACCGGCATGGTGAACAAGGACTCATGGTCCCAAAAGCAGTTTTGATAAAGAAATTCCATACTCTTGTATTAAAGATTGCTATTAATATCATTCATTATTCTGTCCCTATCTTCAGATGTAGTCCTTCTGTGAGGAACAGGGAACATTGCCTTGGCCGGCTTACAGAGTATATACTCTACTTCGGCCTTCCAGTTACATTCAAACTTATCATACTCCTTACGGACTCTTAGGTAAACCTCATCACTGTAATGGTAGTAGACATCCAGTTCGTCTGGCTCATAGTGCTGATACCGCACCTTTCGACGGACCCTCCTCTTTCCGGCAGTGACCGCAGTAATGACATCATCCACGAAGTTCCTGTCCTTATCGATATATATCTTGCCTGCCCTCAAAACCATGTCGTTGTCATCATGGATGACTGTGGAGATAATCTTGATCGATTCCCACTGGCATACCTGAACACCAGGGTCCTCCTCATCGTTCCTATAGTAGTAAAGCCCCCAGTCGACATCGTCATATATGCTATATGCAGACCGATATACCTTATCGTGCACATCGTAATAATAATGCCCGAGTAGGGTAAGGGGTTTATCTAGGTCAATCCTTCTGATTCCTAATACGCGTAAGAACTTATCAAGAAAACTCATTCTGTATCTGATTCTAATTAATCTCCTGTGGCAATCCGTGCCACCCACAAAAAGGGATATGCTTTTAGACTATGATGGTTACAAAAAAAATCCCGAAATCACGATTGGTGATGCCGGGACTTCGTATTTAATAACTTCAATTTCTACTTTGTTATACGCCTAATACAATTGAAGCATCAATAGAAAGATTGACAGCTATTGCTCGGGCAACCTTGAGTGTAGGCTCACGCTTGCCTGACAAAATTTCATTTAAGCGTGACGCAGATACACCTATCAACTCTGCCATCTTTTTCTGAGTCAGCTGCATCTCATACATACGCAGACGAAGGATATCCACCAAACTAGGTGCACTCATTGGATAGTGAGCATCATCATAATCTGCCACAAGATTTGACAGAAGAACTAATTCTACAGAATGAATATCATCATCTGGAGTGTCCTCTGTTACAAGCGGAAGCAACTCTTCTATTCTAGCCATAGCCGCCTGGTATTGCTTTTCATTCTCTATCCGTGTCATAATTCTGAGCAATTCTTGATGTTACTATATTCCTTATGGGTTCCGACAAATCGTATATAGACCATCTTGATTTTAAACTTTATCAATGCTACAAGCCGATAGTCATTACCCTTTATGTTAAAAACAAACCTTTGGTTTCCTACTGCATCAACACTGTTAAATGACTTTTTAATATCAGCAAAGGACTCCCAATCCGCCTTTTGCGTCTTTTGAAACCACTCTTCTAGTTATACACCTGCTATTTCTGTTGAACCACTTTAGATTAAAGTGCTGATTTTAAGGCATATAACAGAAAAACGGAGTTCATTTCTGAACTCCGTTTGTGCTCCCTCAGGGGCTCGAACCCTGGACCCCAACATTAAGAGTGTCGTGCTCTACCAACTGAGCTAAGGAAGCTAACAAATGAAAGAACTTTGTGATCCGTTTGGGGCTCGAACCCAAGACCCCAACATTAAAAGTGTTGTGCTCTACCAACTGAGCTAACGAATCAATCCATATCCCTTCCGAACTGCCTCAGAGGAGGCTCTTTCGTTTTGGGATTGCAAAGATAGGCATTTTTTAATACACTGCAAATTTTTTCTGTCTTTTTTTCGTAAAATTATGCATTTCTCCAAAAACATACGGCATTGCAAGCCTATCTTCGCCCTCTCTTGAAGAAAAACGATTTCTGTTCCTTCTTTCTTTCGACATCCCTCTCCACAAAAACTTTCTTCATATTCTTAGGGTCGAGTCCGGTATAGAACATCACGGACGAAGTAGTCATTGGAGTTGGTGTGAAATCCTGTACCTGATCCATGTACAGACCCTGCAGGGCAGGACGGCGGGAAAGAGCCTGCATCTGCTTCATGCCACATCCCGGATGGCCCGAAATGAAATATGGTACAAGTTCACAGTTCTTGTTGCTTGATCGCACTATTGCATCGAACTCCAGCCTCAACCTCTCGAAGAGTTTGAAAGACGGCTTGGCCATAAGTTTCAGGACCTCGTCTTCAGTATGCTCCGGAGCCACTTTCAGCCTGCCGGATGTGTGATTTAGAATCAACTCCCGAAGATATGGGTACGAAGTCTCATCCACATAGCCTTTCTCATCCAGGAACAAATCATACCTTATGCCGCTGCCGATATATGAATGGCGGACGCCCTTGACTGCAGCTATCTTGTCATAGAGTTTGAGCAGACGCTCATGCGATCGGTCCATATTTTTGCAAGGGGACGGAAACAGACAGGATTTCCGCTTGCAGACAGAGCACAGGGACTGGTCACGTCCCTTCATTCCATACATGTTCGCGGTCGGAGCTCCGACATCTGAAATATTGCCGGCAAACCCTGGCAATGAAGTCATCTTCCCTACCTCATCAATTATGGATTTCTCGCTCCTGGATTGGATGAACTTACCCTGATGGGCGGCGATTGTGCAGAAGTTACATCCTCCGAAACAGCCCCTGTGGGTATTGATCGAGAACTTTATCATCTCAAAGGCCGGTATATGCTTCCCCTTATACCTCGGATGGGGCAATTTAGTAAAAGGAAGATCCCAGAAGGAATCCATTTCAGTCTCTGTGGCAGGTGGATAAGGAGGGTTTATCTGGACGTAGCCATCTCCGCATGGTTCGACCAGGACTGGAGCGTGGAGCATGTTCGCGCATGTCTCAATTACATGGAAGTTTTCGGCAAACGCTACCTTATCCTTGCAGCATCTCTCGAATGAATTGAGATAGACGGCATCCTTGAGCTTGCACCGGCCGTCCATGCGGAAGCCGATCTGATTGATTTTCCTTATGTCCGATACATTCCTTCCGGCCTCGATAGCACGGGTAAGCTCCAGCATAGGCCTCTCCCCCATCCCGTAGCACAGATAATCGGCACCACTGTCAACAAGCACGGACGGTTTCAGACAGTCCTGCCAGTAATCATAATGGGTAAACCTTCTCAGAGAGGCTTCGATTCCCCCGACCACTACCGGTACATCCGGCCACATTTTCTTCAGAATCCGGGTATATACAGTCACGGCGTAGTCCGGTCGCTGACCGGCACGTCCCTCGGGAGTATAGGCATCGTCGCTGCGAAGTCGCTTGGCCGCCGTATAATGATTGACCATTGAATCCATTGCGCCGGCATTTACCCCGAAATACAATCTCGGTGCCCCCAACTTCCGGAAATCCCTCAGATCGTCCCTCCAATTGGGCTGCGGAACGACGGCCACGCGATAGCCAAATTTCTGTAACCATCTGGCTATCACTGCCGTACCGAAGGAAGGATGGTCAATGAAAGCATCCCCGCTGAAAAGGATGACATCAATATAATCCCACCCCAAAGCCTTGACTTCCTTCAGGGAAGTCGGTATCATATATGTTGATTCTTCCATAATATCGGTTTTCATCCGACAAAAATAGTTAAAAAAACACCGTCCCTGTTGCTCAATTCAAAAAAATGTTCTACACTTGCACACAGTTTCCCAACCGAGAAAATTAAACTATAGAATAAACGAGTGACAGATATGGTAACAACACCAAAGAGGAGAGCGGTAGTCAGCTATGAAAATATGTCAGAGGAGTTGGCAGCCGCATTTGCAGAGAAATATCCTAAAGGATTCAATGATTATTTACCGGACTTGATGAAGTATGATAAACCGGACGGAACTTGTTTCTATGCCGTGACTGTCGAAATCCCCGACGCAATCTACCTGGTCAAAATCAAAATCAAAACCGATGATGCTGAGGACATTGAACGCTGGCTCAACGGGGATGATGAGACTGATGACGCAGAGGGAGGAAGCAACGACGGAGAGAGCTTGCCGGACGACAACATAGCTCAATACTCCGACGGAGATGATGATCCCGGCGATGGTGACTGATTAAGTCCATATCAGATATTTATAAGAAAAAGACCGACCTTTAGAGGCCGGTCTTTTTCTTATAATGAGCAATTTGTTACATTCTTTCCGGAAGAGTGATGCCGAGGATTGACATGGCTTTTGAAAGCACTTTTGCAATGTTTTCTACAAGGACAAGACGCAATGTAAGGACGGCCTTGTTCTCCTCGCGGAGGATAGGGGTATCGTGGTAATACTGGTTGAATTCCTTGGCCAAGTCGTATGCATAATTGGCAATCAGGGCTGGTGAGAAAGCAGATCCTGCTTCTGCAATCTTTGAAGGGAATGTGTTCAGTATCTTGATGATGCGTATTTCCTTCGGTGTAAGTTCCACCCCGGCTGTCACATCTGCCGCACTGTGTGGAATACCCTGTTCGTCAGCTTTGCGCAGGATTGACTTGATCCTGGCATGGGTGTACTGGATAAACGGACCTGTATTTCCGTTGAAATCGATGGATTCCTTCGGATCAAAAAGCATTGTCTTCTTCGGATCCACCTTGAGTATGAAGTATTTGAGTGCGCCAAGACTAATCATACGGAACAGGGCATCCTGTTCTTCCTCACTTAGGTTGTCAATCTTGCCGAGTTCCATTGAAGTTTCCTTTGCCGTGTCATACATTGAGGCAAGCAAATCATCCGCATCAACCACGGTACCCTCACGGGATTTCATCTTTCCCTCAGGAAGTTCCACCATACCATAGGAAAGGTGGTAGATGCTGTCCGCCCAGTTGAAGCCAAGCTTGCCGAGAATGAGCTTAAGTACCTGGAAATGATAATTCTGCTCATTGCCGACTACATAAATATGTTCATCAAGGTTGTATTCCTTGAAACGCTGTTCGGCTGTACCGAGGTCCTGGGTCATATATACTGATGTTCCGTCACCACGGAGCAACAGTTTGCGGTCGAGGCCGTCAGAGGTGAGGTCACACCACACAGAGCCATCTTCTTGACGCTCGAAAATGCCTTCATCAAGTCCTTTCTGAACAAGCGCCTTGCCGAAAAGATAGGTCTGAGACTCATAATATGTCCTGTCAAAGTTGATTCCAAGGTCCTTGTAGGTCTTGTCAAAGCCTTCGTAAACCCATCCGTTCATGGTCTTCCAGAGCTCCACTACTTCAGGATCACCCTGTTCCCATTTGAAAAGCATCTGCTGGGCAGCCTTGAGTGAAGGAGCATTCTTCTCTGCCTCCTCCTTTTCCATTCCTGAGGCAACGAGCTCGTCAACTTCCTTCTTGTAGAGGTTGTTGAATGCTACATAATAGTCGCCGACAAGGTGGTCGCCTTTCTTTCCTGAAGACTGAGGAGTCTCTCCGTTGCCGAGGACTTTCCAGGCATACATGGATTTGCAGATATGAATTCCTCTGTCATTCACAAGATTGACTTTCATCACCTTATGGCCGTTCACCTCGAGAAGTTTCGCCACAGACCATCCAAGGAGGTTGTTGCGGATATGGCCAAGATGAAGAGGCTTGTTGGTGTTCGGAGATGAATATTCCACCATAATTGTCTTGCCAGTGGATGGAAGCTGGCCGAAATCCCTGGATGAAGCGATTTCCGCAAACAAACCGTTCCACCAGGCTGAAGAGAATGAAATGTTCAGAAAGCCTTTTACAGAATTGTAAGATGCTATTTCCGGGCAGTTTGTTTTGAGATATTCTCCGATTGCATTCCCTGTGTTCTCGGGAGTGTTCCTGGATATTTTCAAAAGCGGGAATACTACGAGGGTGTAGTCGCCTTCGAATTCCTTTCTTGTTACCTGAACTTGAAGTGTTGCAGGGTCGATTTGAACGCCGTAAAGCGCCTGAATTGCTTCAGACGCTTTCGCTATGATGAATGTTTCGGGTGTCATTATCCTAAATAGCTTTTCAAAAGTTTGCTCCTTGAATTGTTCTTGAGTTTGCGGATTGCTTTCTCCTTGATCTGGCGTACACGCTCGCGGGTAAGGCCGAAACGCTCGCCAATCTCTTCCAATGTCATCTCCTGGCAGCCGATGCCGAAGAAAGACTTGATGATTTCGCGCTCGCGGGTCGCAAGTGTCGAAAGAGCCCTTTCAATCTCCTTGTTCAGCGACTCGTTCACCAGACCTCGGTCAGCGCTCGGAGAGTCGTTGTTGACAAGCACGTCAAGCAGGCTGTTATCCTCGCCTTCAACGAATGGAGCATCCACTGACACATGTCTTCCCGAAACTCGCAGGGTATCCGAAATCTTGTCCTTAGGCACGTCTATCATCTCTGACAGTTCCTCGCTTGAAGGCATTCTCTCGTTCTCCTGCTCAAATTTCTGGAGAGCCTTGTTGATTTTGTTGAGGGAACCCACCTGGTTAAGAGGAAGGCGTACGATGCGGGACTGCTCTGCCAGAGCCTGAAGAATGGACTGCCTGATCCACCATACGGCGTATGAAATGAATTTGAAGCCCCTCGTTTCGTCAAATTTCTCCGCGGCCTTGATTAGTCCGAGATTACCCTCATTGATAAGGTCCGGAAGGCTGAGTCCCTGATTCTGATACTGTTTCGCAACAGAAACCACGAATCTGAGGTTTGCTCTGGTGAGTTTTTCGAGAGCTGCCTGGTCACCCTTGCGGATGCGTTGGGCGAGCTCTACTTCTTCCTCCACCGTGATGAGTTCCTCCCTGCCGATTTCCTGAAGGTATTTGTCAAGTGAGGCACTCTCACGGTTGGTGATGGATTTAGTAATTTTTAGTTGTCTCATGCGTTTTATAATGTTTCAATATATCCGTTGTTCATGAAACAGGTTGAAACAAAGTCACAAACTATATTCCGAATGCAAAGTAACCTGTGCGTCCGGATGCAGTGACTCCTTCGATGAAGACAGCCCTCTTTGAAGCCTTGGCAATTTCTATGATTTCCTCAGGCGACTTGACCGGCTTGTCATTCACATACAGGATGATGAATCCTTCTGAAGCACCTGACTCGCGCATCTTGCCAGGTCCGAGTTCTACGATTTCCACACCCTGTTTCAATCCATATTTCTTGAGAGTTTCTTTCGGAGCAGTCCTGATTGATGCTCCATAGAAAGCAACTGAACCATCATCTGCTACAGCTCCGTTCTCACGCTCAGTTCCCTGGAATGTAACTTCGAAAACTTTCTCTTTTCCATCCCTGATGACAGTAAGCTGAGCCTTGTCTCCCGGAGAGAATCTGCTGACAATTTCCTGAACTGATGCACCATCAGTAACCTTGAGGGAATCAATGGCTATTAGCACATCACCCTTCTTGATACCGGCCTTGTCAGCTGCTCCTTTTTCGGAAACCTCCACTATATATACGCCATTTACGGAAGAAAGTTTCATTTCTTTCGCAATTTTATCATCTACAGGCTGCATTGTAATACCCAGAAGTGCACGTTTTACACTTCCAAAATCCATCAGATCATATACGATTTTCTTTACTATATTGGATGGAACAGCGAAGGAATATCCTGCGTAAGATCCTGTCTGTGATATAATTGCAGTGTTGATTCCAACCAAGTTTCCTGCCTTGTCCACAAGTGCGCCACCACTGTTTCCTGGGTTGACGGCGGCATCTGTCTGGATGAATGACTCAATTTTGAATTCTCCTGTATAATTAGGCATTGAACGTCCTTTGGCACTTACGATTCCGGCTGTGATGGTGGAACGGAGGTCGTACGGGCTTCCTATTGCAATCACCCACTCGCCGAGCCTGAGTTTGCTGGAGTCTCCGAATGGAATGATTGGAAGGCCGGAAGCATCGATTTTGAGCAGTGCCACATCTGTAGCAGGGTCGGTGCCGACAAGAGTTGCATCGTAGGTCTGGTTGTTATTCAGTGTCACCTGGATTTTGGTGGCTCCGTCGATGACATGGTTGTTGGTTACGATATATCCATCTTCGCGGATTATGACTCCGGATCCGCTGCCTACCCTTTCCCTCTGCTGTCCTCCGTCAGGATATCCGAAGAAAAAGTCCAGGATTGAATTAGGAGTCTGACGTGCAGCCTGGGTGGATGTCACTTTGACATAAACGACTGCATCAACTGCCGATTCGGCAGCATAAGTAAAATCAGGCCAATTGTCCTGTGCCAGATTGACAGTCCTGTAACTTGACCCGTCAGGTGATATTTGAACAGTCTGTGACTGACTGTTATCTGTGGTCTTTACCACTGCAAATGCTGTAAGTCCTCCGACAAATGCGGAAAGCAACACTGTTAGGATACCTTTTTTCATATTGTTGTACTTTAAATTAATGCTTTATTGTCCTTTCATTCTGATTTCTCCATCCGCTACTCTGAGTCATGAAAACGTGGAAACCGTCTGATGAAAGCCGGGCGGAAAATTCCAAAAAATATGCCATTATATTTTAAAATATTGTATCCCATTTTCCCATATTTTTGATTAACTGGGCCATTTGCATCTTTTTTTGGTACTTTTCATCCGAATTAGGATTGCCATGTACGGTATTTTTATTAATTTTGTTGACTTGATACGGCAATATCCTGCCATCTTTGACAAAGATGGGATACGGCAGTAATTTTGGAAATAAATATACGATAATATGAAACTGATAATTTCAAGTTCAGAACTCCTCAGAGGAGTAATGGCAGTGTCCAAGGCGATTCCTGCCAAGTCACCGCTCCCGATTCTTGAGAACTTCCTTTTTGACCTCAAGGGCAATGCTCTGGAGATTACGGCATCTGATACAGAACTTACTCTCCGCACTCAGATAGAGGTGGAAAGCATATCTGAAGAAGGCAAGATTGCCGTTCCTGCCAAGCATCTGATGGATTTGCTGAAGGAACTTCCTGACCAGCCGCTTACCATAAACACGACAAGCGACAGTTCGTTCGAATGCAGCTGGGCAAGTGGAGCTTCGACTCTTCCATATTTCCCTGCCGAGGATTATCCTGAAATCACAGGTACCGATGAGACTGCCGTGGTAATAGACTTCCCTGCCCAGAGCCTTGTGGAGGGTATCGCCAGCACCATCTATGCCACTGCCGACGATGAAATACGTCCGGCAATGAACGGAATTCTCTTCGACATCAATACTGAATCAACCACCCTCGTGGCTTCTGATTCACATAAGCTCATATGCTACACCACGGCGGATGCAAAGGCTCCGGAAAAGGCCTCGTTCATCCTCCACAAAAAGCCGGCAGGCATCCTCAAGGCCATAATCGGCAAAGAAGAGGAAATGGTTTCCATCAGTTTTGACTCGAAGAATGCAGCTTTCAAATTCGGACAGACTGAAGTGATCTGCCGTCTGGTTGTCGGCAAATATCCGAAATACCGCGATGTAATACCTCAGAACAACTCCAACATCCTCAAGATTGACAGGCTCCAGCTTCTGAATACCGTAAAGAGGGTTTCCGTTTGCGCCAACAAGGCTTCCAACCATATCAAATTCGACCTCAAAAGCGGCTCGCTCGAGATTTCCGCCCAGGATCTGGGATTCTCAATCGCTGCATACGAGAAGATGGATTGCCAGTATGACGGAGATGACCTTACAATCGGATTCAAGTCACCTTTCATCATTGAGATTCTTTCGAATATGAATTGCGGTGAGATTGTAATGAAATTCCTTGACAGCAAGAGGGCTGCTCTTGTGATTCCTGCCGAGAATGAGGAAGAAAGCGGAAAGATTTGTGGAATCATAATGCCTATAATGATCTCGTAATGGAACTGAATCTCGAAAGACCTTTATTATTTTTTGACATAGAAAGTACAGGGCTCAATATTGCGTCAGATGCAATCATTGAGCTTTCTTTCGTGAAGATATTGCCTGGCAGCGAACAGAGGATTAAAACCTGGAGAGTAAAGCCATGGGACTATGCTAATGGCCGTCAGAAAGCAATCAATCCTGCGGCCCAGGCCGTGCACGGCATCTCCGATGCAGACCTTGCAGACTGCCCGACCTTCGCACAAATAGCGCCGGAAGTTGTTTCTTGGCTGCAAGGAAGCGACCTTGCAGGTTTCAATTCAGCAAAATTTGACCTTCCTATGCTTGCTGAGGAGATTGAAAGGGTACGCCGCTACACGAATGCCGATTTCGACATTAACTTGCATCAGATGAAGATGGTGGACGTGCAGAACATCTATCATGCAATGGAACCGCGCAACCTCAAGGCTGCATACAGGTTCTACTGCGGACTTGACCTGGAGAATGCCCATGCTGCAGAGGCGGATACGCTAGCGACTTATGAGGTGCTGAAAGGTCAACTGGACCGTTATCCGGAAACGCTCAAGAATGACGTTGACTTTCTTGCCAACTTCTCTGAAAGGCAGAAGACGGTGGACTATGCCGGAAGGCTTGTATTGAACGACAAGATGGAGCCATGCATCAGTTTCGGAAAGCATAAGGGAAAGACTGCCCGCGAAGTTTATTTCACCGAGCCATCGTATTTTGCATGGATTGACGGAGGCGATTTCACTCTCGACACCAAGCGTCAGTTTGCACTCCTGAAAGAAGAGTTCGAGGCAGAAAAGAAGGCGGCAAAGCAGGAAAAAAAGGCCTTGTCCAACAAACCACTTACAGACACCGAACTCAGCGATGCATTCAAACAGCTCAGCGGCAAGTTCGGCGGACAGGGAACTCTGTTTTAGTCAGTCTCATTCCCAAGCACGAATAAGAAATGAATATTATTGTAAAAACTTTCGGGGGCGGAGTTTGCTGCCGTCCTGATACTTCATGGGAGAAAGAAAACCGGGATTTCTACTGCCCGGAGTGCGCCGGTGCCATCCATTGGGCACCGGTAGTTTTCGCGCGCATATCAAAGGCAGGTAAATGCGTAGGGGAAAAATTCGCATCAAGATATTATGATGCAATGGGTTTCGGAATGCTCATGTATATCGGTGACCTCCTTCCGGACATCGCATCAGCCTCATGCGCAGACCACTCTACGATTCTCCCCTTCCCTCTTTACAACACCATAGTATTCGACAATCCTGACAATGCCTATTCCGTCAATGCTGACGGAGCTTTGCTCTACAGTTGCAGCACACGGGGCTGCCGTAAAGCAATTGAAGAGGCTATATGCAAGTCCTCAGTACTTACATCAGTGCGTACAGGCGATATTATTGCCGTCGAACTCGCGGCCCCATTCCTTCTTTCGTCCCGCAGCGACAAAGAAAAAGTCGTTGCCGCAACATTCTGCGACAACGACCTGTTCGATTTCAGAATCATCTGGTAACCCATCCTTTCGCCGTAAGGAATTCCCAGATACGGTCAAGATGGGTATATGAGCCTGTTCCTGGACTGCTGTAATGCTGGAAGCAGTGTTTGCGCAGGGCAAGGGTATGCAATTCACTCTGGATGCCCATCGCACGCATTTTCTCCCAACACTTCACGGAATTCATTGATGCCCATCCATCTGCATCACCATGAATGAAGAGCATTGGAGCTGTTGCAAGGTCGAATGAAAACTCAGGTACGAGGACGTTCGAATCCTCATTTCCTCCCTGGATATTGTGCTGGTCTTCGCCGTCGGTCAGAGCATAGGCCGGATATATTCCGATTCCCCACTGGACATTGCAAGGGACTTTCTTGTCAATATCGTCAATTGGAAGATATGCTCGGTGGAGAGACGAAGTGACGCCCATCAGGGTAAGGTGTCCTCCTGCGGAACTTCCCATAATTCCAATTCTGTCAGGATCCAAACCGCGCTCTGCGGCTTCGCTGCGAACAATACGGATAGCTCTCTGGAGATCTTCCCAGGCAGTTGTGTGCTTTGCAAGTCCGCTTTCAGGCAGAGGGCGCGGAGTGCGGTATTTCAAAGTGACCACAGTCATTCCTTTCGAATTGAGATAGCGTCTTGCAGGAGCGACCTCAAAGCCGTCTGGTTTGTTGTCAGTATAGCTTCCACCTGAATATATTATCTGTATTGCCTTGGTTTTCAAGTTTTTAGGAATATGCCATTCGATGTATGGATGGCACTGATTAGGCTGATAGTCAGGCATCTTACCTTCAGGCCAGACATCTTCACGGATTAGTTCGGCCCTGTCTTCATCGCTTGGATATACATCCATGATTGAGACTTCAGGCTCAATTTCTCCGAGATAGCCCATCTGGCGCATGAACTCCACTGCTCTGTCAAAGCCAAGCGCTGCATGTCCCTTGTCTGCATACAGATGCAATTCTGCAGGTATCTCCATCCTGCGCAACTGCCTGTAAATCAAGGTTGAAGTCATAGGGGTATATGGGTCCCGTCCTCCGTGGTGAAGGCTCATCGGACAGGTTTTTTCATCGAATTTGAAAACTTTGCTGAGAGTAACATCAGTCCCATATCCCTGGCGGGTTGCTTCTGTTCCGAGTTCGCCGTCCGTTGTGCCATAAGCCGGGGCATTTACAATCGCCCAATTAATGTGGCAAGGGATGCTGTCGAGTTTGTCAATTGGGGTGTATGCCCTTGTCTGTGAACTTGTTGCAAGGAGAAGGGCAAGATGGGAACCTGCGGACATAGAGATGGTTCCGATTTTCTCAGGATCGAATCCACGCTTGGCTGCTTCACTGCGAACGAGGCGTATTGCCCTCTGTCCGTCCTCCCAGGCTGTCTGATAAATGGCAAGACCCACAGGGCGAGGTGTCCTGTACACAAGGTTGACGCACTGGAAACCGAGTTCCGTCAGTTTCTCGGACCACTCCTTGATGTACCTGACATCACAGCAGCACTGATACGATCCACCTGAAATCAACACCATACAGCCACCATTCCTCTTTTCAGGGGCCGGTGCATCAAACCAGTCAAGATATGCTACACGATGCTTTTCGGGCTTGAATCCCTCCTGTGAGCTTTCATCAGTCATCGCTGCAATCTGATGTTCCTACGCATCAGGCATTTTTCCTTTTGGCCATACCAGTTCCCTCTGAGGCGCAGCAAAAGCACACACGCAACTCAGCAAACCAATCAAAAACAGGGTACGTTTCATTTTGTATCTTATTTATTATGACACATTTATGTACAAACAAACAAATGTAATGATTTTCCGTCAATTACAGCTGATGCAACTTGAATTTCTGAATTCAGAATTTGTATGAAATATTAAGCAGTTTCCAAATGCCGGTATGACAGACTCTACAGGGCGCGGCCAATCCAGCGGCGGCTTTTCAGGTACAACCCACATACAAGGGCCATGGTACCCCCATAAACGGCCTCAGCACTCCAGCAGACAGCCACATCCAGTTTCAGCGAGCCGATGATGATTGCACAATATATAAAATATATCACCAGTGCTGTTCCTTCAAGGGCAAAAGCAGACTTGGTATTGCCCGTTCCTGAAGTTGCCTGAAAAAACATGAAAGCAGGAACAGTCAGCAGATAACTTGCGCAAAGTACCCATAAAGATGGCACAGTATCCACAATCAAATCAGGGATGTTGGTATATATCCGGATGACATATTCCGGGAATAAAGAGAACAGAAACAAAAGAGGAATAATCAGCATATAACTGATTTTCAATAATTTACCCACTATAGGCAAGACAAGGTCATTCCGTCCCTCACCGATAGCATTGCTCACAAGGGTACTGCAAGTGGATGCAAAAGCCATAAGGACCATCCATATCAGGCCGGAGACATTCCTTATTATATTGGATACGGCAAGGGCTCTCTCGCCTGTGTGTTCGATAAACAGGAAAAAGATGAACCAGGTGGAGATGGAAAGGAAATTCTGGACCATAGTCCAGCCTGAAACCGAGAATATTGACCTCATTGTGTCCCACGATGCCCTTGAAGGTTTGTTCAAACCATATTTCTCAGTATCACAGCGCTTTGAAGTATAGACAATGAAGAAAATCAGCGAAACAAGTTCTGCAAGTGTCGAACCGATGGCAGCTCCGGCAATTCCCAAAGCAGGGAAACCGAATTTTCCGAAAATAAGCACCCAGTTGAACAAGATATTGGACATCAGCATCACCAAGGAGTTGATACTCAATGCCTTGGTTTGCGTAGTCCCGATATAGAACGACCTGAACATCGCCGTGGAGAATCCGAACACAAGTCCCATCACCCTCCATCGGACATAGCTGAGTGAAGCGTTGTAAATATTGTCCGAGCTGATTATCAGTCCCATTATTTTCGGAGACAGCCACTCAGACGCAGCGGT
>JALFNZ010000081.1 GCA_022774085.1 Bacteroidales bacterium | reverse complement strand
AAAGGAGGCGTTTTGCAGTAAGGGTAGGCTGAGCACCGACGTTAAGCCATGCAAGTGCCTTCTCGCTGTCGAGAACGATGGTTGCAGGGTTTGTGTTTGGATTGTAAGAGCCGATCTGCTCGATGTAACGACCGTCGCGAGGTGCGCGAGAGTCAGCCACAACAATGTGGAAGAATGCGAAATTCTTCTTACCGTGGCGCTGAAGACGAATTTTAACAGCCATTGTAAATCTGTTTTGAATTGTTAATAAATACCTAAATTTTTCCTTCTCGAGGAAAAGCGCGCAAATATATTGAATTTTTCCTATATTTGCAACCGCACACATTAAAATGGAAAAAATATGATTAAAAAAATATTCACGTTATTCTTTGGCGTGATTCTGTCAGGTGTCATTTCCTTTGCTCAAGATAATTCATCTGCGGAAAATATTGTTGGTACATACAATGCCATTCATCAGGGAGAGGAGTCAAAGGTCAGGATTACCCGCGAAGATGGAGGGACATTCATGGCACAGATTATCTGGGTAAAGAACCGGACAGACGAAAATGGCAATGTAAGGCTTGACGAAAAGAACCCGGACAAATCTCTTCGTCATGTTCCCTGTGATGAGATAATCCTTTTTAGCGGTTTGAAATACAATCCGGACAAAAAGCAATGGGACGGAACCAAAATATATGATCCGACGCGTGGCATAAGGGCTAACCTGGTATGCAGATTCGAAGATGACGGCACCTTGCGCGTAAAGGGTTCGTTGCTTGGGTTTTCTCAATCATTCTACTGGGAAAAGACGGAATAACCACAAGGATGCGCAAAATTTTGTCAAAAAAAATCATAAAAAATTTGCAGTTTCAAAATTTTGTCGTACTTTTGCAATCCCAAAACAAAACAAGACTGACAAGCGGATGTGGCGAAATGGTAGACGCGCTACTTTGAGGGGGTAGTGGGAGTTGTCCTGTGCGAGTTCGAGTCTCGCCATCCGCACCACAAAAAGAGGGTAACCAAGTTGGTTATCCTCTTTTTGTGATATTATCTGGCTGATAAATATCGGAGAAGTGCAAGATAATCCGTAACTTTGCGTGCTTGATTTTGGAATTATTATAAATAAAAATATATGAACAACAAAGCATGGATTATGGCAATCGCACTCATGGCGGCAGCCTGCAACAATCAGCCGGCACAGGAGAAGGTTCCGGCAATAGACCTGACAAATATTGACACTACCGTGGCACCGGGAGAGGATTTCTACACATACGCAACGGCCGGATGGCAGAAAAATCACCCGCTGAAGAAGGAATTTTCCCGTTACGGTTCGTTCGATATCTTGCGCGAGAACAATGAAATACGTCTCAACGAACTTTTCAAGGGACTGACTGGGCTCAAGACAAAGAAAGGAAGCGTGGAGCAGAAGATTGCGGATCTTTATACCATGGGGCTCGATTCTATCCGCCTCAACAAAGAAGGCGCTGCACCTGTCCTGCCTTACCTTCAGGAACTTGAGGCGGTCTGCGATGCGGAAAGTTTTGCAAAGGCAATCGGCCAGATGGGGCTCTATGGAGAAGAAGGAGCCTGGGGCACGGGAGTGGATGCCGACCTGATGGACAGCAACAACAATGCACTCTATCTTGCAGAAAGCGGACTTGGCCTGGGTAACCGCGACTATTATCTTAATGAAGAGAATGCAGCACTGCGCGAGGGATATGTGGCATTCCTGACCAAAGCATTCAGACTTGCCGGATATGAAGATGCAGCCACAAGAGCAAGGAATGCGATGGATTTCGAGATGGCTATCGCAGTTCCATATTGGTCAATGGTGCAGCAGAGAAACTACGAGGCTATGTATAACCCAATGTCTTTCAATGAGATATTCGCAGCCTACCCAAATCTTCATCTGGACGTTTTCTTCGAGCAGCTGGGCATTGAGCCACAGGAGAAAGTCATCGTTATGCAGCCATCGTATTTCGAGGCACTCAACAATATCGTATCATCGACAGACGGTGCTGTTCTCAGGCACTATCTTCAGGCAAATCTGCTCAGTTCAGCATGCGAAAACCTGAGTGACGATTTCTACGAAGCATCATTCGAGTTCTTCTCAAAGCAGATGTCCGGCATCCAGGAGCAGAAACCTCGATGGAAGAGGGCAATGACTGTACCGAACAAAATTCTCGCAGAGGCAGTGGGACAGATGTATGTAAAGAAATACTTCCCTGAGAAGGACAAACAGAGAATGCTTGAAATCGTAAAGAATATCCAGGCAGGACTCGGCCAGAGAGTTGCAGCACTCGACTGGATGAGTGATGCGACCAAGGCCAAGGCTCAGGAAAAACTCTCGTCATTTACCGTGAAGATCGGCTATCCTGACAAATGGAAAGATTATTCATCACTTTCAATCAATCCTGAGAACAGCTATTACGAGAATCTTCGCGCCGCATCACGCTGGTACACAGAGGACAACCTTGCAAAAATAGGAAAACCGGTTGACAAGGCAGAATGGGGAATGAGCCCTCAGACCGTGAATGCATATTACAATCCGACCACAAATGAGATTTGTTTCCCTGCTGGTATTCTCCAGCCACCTTTCTACAATTCAGATGCGGACGACGCAGTGAATTATGGAGCTATCGGAGTGGTAATCAGCCATGAAATGACCCATGGATTTGACGACCAGGGACGTCTTTTCGACAAGGACGGAAACATGAACAATTGGTGGACAGACGAGGATGCAGAGGCATTCAAGGCAAAGGCACAGGGACTTGTTGAGCAGTTCAATAAGGTAGAGATTCAGCCGGGCCTTATGGCAAACGGTGCCGCAACCCTTGGAGAGAATATCGCAGACCAGGGAGGACTCAGGATTGCTTACACGGCTCTTCAGAATTCCTTTGGCGGGAAACACCCCGAGCCAATCGACGGTTTCACTGCCGAGCAGCGCTTCTACCTTGCCTATGCTACACTTTGGGCACAGAATATCACACCTCAGGAAGAGCAGAGGCTTACACTTCTGGACGTCCACTCTCTTGGACGCAACCGTGTAAATGCTACGCTGAGGAATATAGACACCTTCTTCGAGGCATTCGGAATCAAAGAGGGTGATGCAATGTATCGTCCTGAATCTGAAAGAGTTATAATTTGGTAATATTATGGATAGAAGAGTTTTTTTGAGATTGTCGGCAGCCGGGCTCATTGGTCTGAGCATAGGACCGGCAGCCGATGCAGCAGAGTCACTTCGTGGGAAAAGAGGCAAACGGGGCAAGAGTTCGAAGGATGGCAAATATTCCGTGGTCATCCTTGGCGACACTCATTATGACACTGCACCTGACACTTATTATCACACAGGTTATTCCGATCCGAACCCCACAAGGGAGGCCAACCACCGCAAGGAGTTCGCCAGAAATGCTGAAATGTGGGCAGACAGATGTCCCAGACTGGTCAAAAGAGCTGCCTGCCTTGTGGATGAGAATACCAAACTGGTTTACCAGACAGGTGATATAATCCAGGGTGACACTGCAGGAGTGGACGCACAGGCAAAAATGCTCTCTGATGCTTTCGAATATCTGAAAGAGGCAATGGGAGAGGTTCCGTTGGTGACTGTCACAGGCAATCATGATGTCAGAGGCAAGAAAGACTCTGAAGCCCGTGAAGGTTACAGAAAATTTATGCCGGAAAGGCTTTCCAAGGAGCTCGGCACCGAGGTTGAGGGACTGGACTTTGCATTCCGAATCGGTCCCGATGCTTTCATCGCTGTGGATTTCAACAAGCCGGATGACGAAACCGTGAAAAGGCTTCTCAAGGAAACTGAAGGTGCAAGATATACTTTCATACTCTGCCACGCACCGGTATTCCCTTATGACGGAAGCAAATACAGCAATTGGTACTACCACGGGAAGGACAAGGACCATCAGGCAAGGGATACAATGCGGGAGCTTTTTGCAAAACGCAACGTGATTGTGCTTTGCGGCCACACCCATTCAACCGAATTCCTCGACTGGTACGGTGACGGAGGAAGGATTACACAGATGACGATGAACAGCGTATGGAAGGATGATGCCACAGGCACATACAGTGTTATGGCTGAGGGGATTGAAGGCTATGGTGCAATCAGCGGTAGCGAACTTTTCGATGAGTTCCGCCCTGGAGTGAAAGGCTATTCATACGCCCGTTCTGCAGGATGCTACAAGATGAATGTCAGTGATGAGGGCATCAGCGTTGATTTCTATGCAGGAGACTCCACACGTCCGTCAGCGCATTTTGTACTGAGATAGGGGGTTACTGCGAACCCGTCCGGAGGTTGTATTATGAATTTTTACTACCTTTGCGGCCCGGAGATTTCTCCACGCGCTTCGCTGATTCGAAATGACAAGCATGTCCGGCGTAACCGAAACATACGGCAGCCTGGCAAGTAGGGCGAAGCCGGTACATCTGAAAAAATGAATAAAAATAAACAATAATGAAAAATTTCGTAGAAGAATTGAAATGGAGAGGCATGATCCAGGACATCATGCCGGGCACTGAGGAAAAACTCCTCGAAGGCCCGACAGCCGCATATGTCGGCATTGACCCGACTGCGGATTCCCTCCATATCGGCCACATGGTCAGCATAATGATACTCAAGCACTTCCAGAATTGCGGCCATAAACCGCTGGCTCTCGTCGGAGGCGCAACAGGAATGATCGGAGACCCTTCGATGAAGTCACAGGAGAGGAACCTGCTCGACGAACAGACCCTCAGCCACAATGTAGCCTGCATCAAGGCACAGCTCTCCAAATTCCTTGACTTCGAGTCAGACTCTCCGAACAGGGCCGAACTCGTGAACAACTACGACTGGATGAAAGGATATTCATTCCTCGATTTCACAAGGGACATCGGAAAGCATATCACCGTCAACTATATGATGGCCAAGGATTCAGTGAAGAAACGCCTCAGCTCAGAGTCCCGCGAAGGCATGTCATTCACCGAATTCACCTACCAGCTCCTTCAGGGCTACGACTTCCTCTATCTCTATGAACATAAGGGTTGTACCCTCCAGATGGGTGGAGCCGACCAGTGGGGAAACATCACCACAGGATCGGAGCTCATCCGCCGCATCCTCGGTAAGGAGGCCTTCGCACTCACCTGCCCTCTCATTACAAAGGCAGACGGCGGCAAATTCGGAAAAACCGAAAAAGGCAATATCTGGCTTGACCCTCAGAGGACATCGCCATACCAGTTCTACCAGTTCTGGCTCAACGTTTCCGATGCTGATGCTGAAAAATATATCAAGATTTTCACAATGCTCGGCAAAGAGGAAATCGAAGAGGCCATTGCAAGACATGCAGAGGCACCTGAGCGCAGGGAACTCCAGAAACTGCTCGCAAAAGAGGTGACCACCATGGTTCATGGCGCTGAGGAATATGAAAAGGCAGTAGCAGCTTCAGGAATGCTTTTCGGAAACTCTACAAGAGAAGCTCTCAAATCACTCGATGAGCAGACTTTCCTCGATGTGTTCGGCGGCGTCCCTACCTTCGAAGTTGAGGCTTCGAAATTCCCTCTCGGAGTAATCGACCTGCTCGCAAGCGAGACGGCAGTATTCCCGTCAAAGGGAGAGTGCCGCAAGATGATTCAGGCAGGCGGAGTGAGCATCGATAAGGAAAAAGTCACCGACATCAACGCCCAGATTGACTCTGAGTCATTCATCGACGGAAAATACATCCTCGCACAGAGAGGTAAGAAGAACTATTTCCTCATCAAGGTTATCTAGGTATGGAAAAAGGAACTGAAAGCACCAGGCAGTTGAAAGTTGCCAAGGAAATCCAGAAAGACATGGCTGAAATCATCCGAAGCAAAGGCATGGCCGCCTTCCAGGGCGCCTTGGTGTCTGTGAGCGGAGTAAAAATCAGCCCAGACCTTTCAGTATCAAAGATTTACGTAAGTGTTTTCCCATCCGGGAAAGCTCAGGCCGTGATGTCCATCCTCGAGGAAAATAGCAGGGCACTGCGCGGCGAACTTGGTTCGAGAGTGGGCAAGCAACTGAGAATAGTTCCGGAAATTACTTTCTATCTGGACAGCTCGCTCGACTATGTGGAGCACATTGAGGAACTTCTGAAGAAATAGATGTTTCCTTTGAAATGAACCTACCGCTGTTCATAGCCAAACGCTACCTTATCGCTAAAAAATCACATAATGTCATCAATCTGATTTCAGCGATAAGTGCCATCGGCATGGCCATAGGAACGGCTGCGCTCATCATAATAATGTCAATTTACAACGGCTTCGACTCGCTCATCAAATCCATGATGGGCAATGTCGAGGCCGATCTTGTCATAGAACCGGCCAAAGGAAAGGCATTTGTTCCGCAAGGTGAAGTCTATGACTGGATATATGACCAGGATGATGTCCTGAATATGTGCTGTGTCCTTCAGGAGCAGGTGTTCATAAGCTATGACGGTAAGCAGGGGCTTGCCCTGGCAAAGGGTGTGGACTGGATATATGAAGAGGAAACTTCCCTGAAGAATTTTGTACGTGATGGAGAATTTAAACTGCATCGGGGGGACGTGCCGTTGTGTGCAGTCGGAGCCACTCTTGCCTGGGAGATGGACATCAATCCGAGGTTCCTGTCCCCCGTGGAAATGTATTTCCCGTCGCGCACAAGGAAGATAAGCCTGAGCAATCCTGCCTCATCCATAGAAAGTGTAAAAGTCTGGCCATCATGCACTTTCGCGCTTAGCAGCGACATCGATGCCAGTCTTATGATTGTCCCCATCGAAAAGATGAGGGAACTTTTGGAATATGACCAGGAAGTCTCTGCAGTGGAAATCCGTCTCAGGGAGGATGCCCCGAAGGATGCATTGAAAAGGATACATAAAGAGATCAGCTCCATGCTCGGTCCTGATTTTAAGGTCAAGGACCGTTTCGAGCAGAATGAATCTCTTTACAAAATGATGAAATATGAGAAAGCAGCAATTTATATGATATTGATATTCGTCATAATAATCATTGCTTTCAATATTTTCGGCAGTCTGTCGATGCTCATCATAGACAAAAAGTCTGACATACGGACTCTTCGAAGCCTGGGAGCAGACGACAAGCTCATAAGACGGATTTTTGTCCTGGAAGGATGGTTCATTTCTCTTGCAGGACTCGCCGCAGGTCTCATCATCGGAGTCGGGTTCTCACTTGCACAGCAGTACTTCGGATTTATAAAAATGCCTGGAAGTTTCATCATCCAGGCATATCCTATTATCTTGTCCGTTTCGGACATTATGCTGACAGTGGGCGGAGTGGCACTGATCGGCTATCTCATCGCCCTGCTTCCAGTAGCTACTTTCCTGAAGAAGTGATGTAGGCATCAATTGCAGCGGCAGCCTTACGGCCTGCACCCATTGCAAGAATCACAGTTGCAGCACCTGTCACGGCATCTCCGCCGGCAAAGACGCCCTGACGGGTAGTCACTCCTGCCTCATCTGCTACAAGACAGCCCCTGCGAGTAGTCTCAAGCCCAGCTGTAGTCCTGGCAATCAAAGGGTTAGGAGAAGTACCGAGCGACATGATCACTGTGTCGGTCTCAATCTCGAATTCAGAACCCGGAACAGGAACAGGACTGCGGCGACCGCTTTCGTCCGGCTCTCCAAGCTCCATTCTGATGCATCTTACGGCACGGACCCATCCCTTCTCGTCACCGAGGATTTCGACAGGATTGGTGAGCATGGCGAACTGCACGCCCTCCTCCTTTGCATGATGTACCTCCTCACGGCGGGCAGGAAGTTCAGTTTCTGTCCTTCTATATACGATGGTGGTCTCCGCACCAAGCCTGAGGGCAGTACGGGCTGCATCCATGGCAACGTTTCCGCCACCTACGACGACAACCTTCTTCCCGGCATGGATAGGAGTCATGTAGTCTTCGCGATAAGCCTTCATCAGGTTGTTCCTTGTGAGGAACTCATTTGCAGAGAAGACACCATTGAGGTTCTCCCCGGGGATACCCATGAACTTCGGCAGGCCGGCACCGGAGCCGATGAACACGGCCTCAAAGCCCTCGACATCCATCAGCGAATCGATGGTAACCGTCCTTCCCACAACGACATTAGTCTCAATCTTCACACCCAGGCGGCGGACATCCTCAATCTCGGCTGCAACAACCTTGTCCTTCGGAAGACGGAATTCAGGAATACCATACTCCAGCACTCCTCCCGGACGGTGCAGAGCCTCGAAAATGGTCACATCATAACCTGCCTTGGCCAGGTCGCATGCGCAAGCAAGACCGGCAGGGCCGCTACCGACGATCGCAACCTTATGCCCGTTTGCAGGAGCTTTCTCCACCTCTGCGCCACCGTTTTCACGGTTCCAGTCAGCTACAAAGCGCTCCAGCTTGCCGATTGCCACAGGCTCTCCCTTGACTCCGAGAATACAGCTTCCCTCGCACTGGGTTTCCTGTGGACATACTCTTCCGCAAATTGCAGGAAGTGATGAATCTTCAGCTATCTTAAGTGCTGCGGCTGCAAAATCGCCTGCAGCCACATGTGCGATGAAATCCGGAATCTTCACACCGACAGGGCAGGCGGCAACGCAGCGCGGATTCTTGCAGTGGAGACAGCGGGAAGCCTCCAGAGTTGCTTCTGAAGCGTCATAGCCGTAGCAAACCTCCTCGAAATTGGTTGCACGGACTTTCGGATCCTGTTCTCTGACAGGCACTCTTGGAATTCTGTTTGCCATTTTTATCCCCTCCCTATCTTACATTTGTGATTGGCTTCGACTTCTTCTGTCTTGTACATGCCCTGGCGCCTCATGGCCTCGTCAAAATCGACATCGTAACCATTGAATTCAGGGCCCTCCACGCATGCAAAGCGTGTCTTTCCTGCCACACTCACACGGCAGGCACCGCACATTCCAGTTCCATCAACCATCAAGGTATTGAGGCTCACGATGATAGGAAGATTGAGCTTGCGGGCTGTCAGGGTGGCGAATTTCATCATGATCATAGGTCCGATTGCTACGGCCTGAGTATAGGTTCTTCCTTCTGCAATGAGTTTTTCGAGCATTGCAGTCACAAGGCCCTTGAATCCTGCGGAACCGTCATCGGTGCAGATGAAAAGGTTGTCGCAGACTGCTTCCATTTCGTCCTTGTATATGACCAGGTCGGCATTTTTGGCTCCGATGATGACATCCACGGCCACTCCCCTTTCGTGCAGCCACTTCACCTGGGGATACACAGGCGCTGTGCCGACGCCTCCGGCAATGAAGATATAGCGCTGAGCGGAAAGCTGATCAGAAGACATTTCCGTAAATTCTGAAGGCACTCCCAGAGGGCCTACTACATCGGCAAAAGCCTCGCCTTCTTCCAATGCGCAGATCTGTGTGGTGGATGCACCAATCTGCTGGGTAACGATGGACACCGTTCCCCTTTTTTTATCGTAGTCACTGATTGTCAGCGGAATACGTTCTCCATGTTCATCCGCTCTTACAATCAGGAATTGCCCCGGCTGGGCTGCTGAAGCCAGGCGCGGGGCAAATACCGTCATCCGACATATTGTCGGAGTAAGCATTTCCTTTGTTAAGATTTCGTACATTATATCTTTTTTAATGTTTATGCTGGTGGCCGTGGTCATCCTTGCACTGACCGTCTTTGCACTTGTCGTCGGTGCACTGGCCATCTTTGCACTTGTTGTCGGTACACTGACCGTCTGTGCATTTGCCGTCCTTATGATGGTCGCCGCAGCAGGCCTTTGCACTTACCGGATAACCAAGCTTCTGAATTGCGGCCTTAAGGGTTTCCTCTGAGGTTTTTGCCGCATCGAATTTCACCGTAACAGTCTGATCTTCAAGTGATACCTTCAGGTCCTTGACTCCTTTTTCAAAAGAAATGTTTTCGGTCACCTTCTTGACACAGTTTTCACAGTGAAGGCCAACATTGAATACTACTTCTTTTATTTCAGCTTTTTTCTTATTCTGCATTGAGGCAGAGGTTTCCGTTGTGGCTGCAGTATTGCCGGCAGCAATTGCGCTGAAAGTGAATGTGGTCAGCATCAGGGCTGACAGGATGGCTGTTAGTTTCATAATTTCGCAAAATTAAATAGTTTATGTTTTATTTCAAAATAGATTCCTCGACTTCGCTCGGAAGCATCAGGCTTTTTTCCAGAGGGTGAAACGGAAGCCGACATTTGCCTTAATACCCATGAGCGGACCCCAGATGCAGCTGGCATCGAACGACGCCTGACGAGGATTGACGATTCCATTCTCATCCTTCACGCTTCCGCAGATGACGTCCTTCTGGCGGAAATTGGTGATGTTCTCCACTCCTACATAGACATCCCAGCCTTTGAACCTGCGTGTAACCTGCGCATACAGAAGAGGATATACAGGAGAATAATATAGGCCGTTCTTCTCCCTGATGTCCTGCATGTCTTTCATGAAGTCATAGACGCGGCTCGGGCCGTTGACAGATGCGGTAAAATCGAAAATCCACTTGTTGAGATTGGTAGCATACTGGAGGTTGAGAACTCCTTTGTAACGGCCGGTCATCGGTTTTTCAACAAGGCCCCTGTCAGCAAGTTCGATACGGGCATCCGTGTAGCGGAAAGTCAGGGTAATATTGAATCTCTCGACGGGATCAACGGAGAAATCAAGCTGGTAATTATTTGTATATGAACGTTTTCCGTCAAGCGCATAGAAATCTATGGTATTGGCATAATGTTCATAGTCCACAACCATCTGCTGAACGAACTGGGTCCTGAAATAGTCGAAACTGATGTATGTGTTCGATGAAGCGCCGAAAGGCATGTAATAAGTGATGTTACCGCCGAAGGTCCAGGCATCCTCAAGAAGGTGCTCGTTATACAGGCCCTTGAACTCCTTGCTTGTCGAAAAGACTCCGATATTGTCAATCAGAGGTGTCGAATATCTGAGGCCGCGGCCGCCGTTTGCACGTATTACGATTTCGTCAATCGGGGCATATTTCAGAGTAAGACGAGGAGAGAATTTGAATCCTGCCTTATTGTACCAGTCCGCCCTCAGGCCGACGATGGCCGAAAATTTATCCCCTGCATGGAAGGTATATTCTCCGAAAATGCCAAGGTCGGAAAGGGTTGACAATGAGTTGTTCACCTCCGTGGCTGGGTTCAGGAGAAGCTGCCTGCTAAAAAGTTCCTTGTAGCGGTCGAGGGTTCCTCCCACCCCGAGAGTGAATTTGTGTGACTCATTTACCTCATTCTGATACAGAAGGTTACCGAAGAGGGAGTGCTGGCCTGCCAGATATGCCGTGGCTCCGAAATACGAGTCCATGTTCTGGTAGCTGTAGTCCCCGACAAATGCTATGTTCTTGGAATTGTCATCACTCAGAGGAATACCGATTTTCACATATCCGTTGATGGAGCGGTTGAGAATGTCCGAGCCCCATGGGTCGATTTTTCCCGGGTCGGTGGTCATTGAGAATGTGTCTTTATTATAAAGGACCTTTTTTCCATTGGAATTGGTAAGAACCTGACCTCCGAGTCGCCTGTCCTGCAGGGCGCGGACCCCAAATCGGAGCTGGAGGCCGTTGTCTGCCTGATAGAGCCAGCGGTTCGCAAGGTTGAACTGGAGCATTTTCGGGTCATCGAGGAAACTGTCGCGGTTCATGTCATGCAAGGCAATGTTTCCAGACACATGGCCGAGGATGACCGTGCTCCATTTATAGCCCATCTGCAGTGATGAGGCAATGTTCAAGTCCATCTTGGTGTCGCTCATGACAAGGCCGTTGATAAAGAGAGGTTTCTCGTCGGTCGGCTTGCGGTGCTCCATGTTGATTTGTCCGGTCATGGATTCGACGCCGTTAATGACTGATGAGGATCCTTTTGCTATCTGGAT
>JALFNZ010000077.1 GCA_022774085.1 Bacteroidales bacterium | reverse complement strand
TTCCCTGCATATATCCGTATTCACTGTTGCTGACATCCTTATTGAGAGTTGACAGCACAGCGCTCTTGTCCAGTGATGAACTCAGATAATATTCTCCGCCGGGAGCCGTGATATTGCACCCAGGGCCATAGTTTGTATAATTTGCAGGAAGGAAATCCGGAGCAAAGGCAGATACACTGATTATGTCATGGTAGGCTCCGGGATAATGAGCGAAATTGTGCTTTTCGTTTCCTGCTGCAAATATCGCTATATTTCCGTCAGTCAATGCATTGTTGTTTCCCGCTGAAGCCTCGAAATAATGGATGGCATCGATTTCAGCAGAGCCAAGGGCATTAATATAGGCAGCATCTGAAGAGAAGCTGATCGAATATCCGAATGAACAAGAAATGACAGAGGCTCCCATATCGGCAGCATACTTTATCGCACGTGAAGAGGCGTATGCCGAACCGCCACCTTCGCCATAGAATATCTGGCAGCTCATAAGGCGGCATCCGTCACCGTTCCCACTTCCTCCGGCAACTCCGGACACACCCACTTTGTTGTTATTCACGGCAGCGATTGTGCCTGCGCAATGGGTTCCATGGCTGCTGGCACCTCTCTCACTCCATGTGAGTGGCCCGTCAGTGACAAAATTATAGCCATAGATATCGTCCACATATCCGTTTCCGTCATCATCGACCCCGCTCTGACCGTTGAGTTCCTTTTCATTCACCCACATATTGGCTTTTAAATCCGGATGGTCATAGCGGATAGGTGAATCAACGACAGCGACGATGATTGAAGGGTCGCCGCAAGTGAGTGTTTTCCACACATCCTTGACATCAATGTCTGCTCCTTTATAGACATTTGTCGCGACAGAAGCGCTGCCCTGATTGATATAATGCCACTGGTCCACCAGAGACGGGTCATTGAAAGGCAGTCCTCCTTCTGAAGTCTCCGCCTTTGTTGCAAAGTCGGGTTCGTATGGATAGGTAATTTCGTCGCTGGCTTTGGTTGCAACATTGTTATATTCGACTGTGGTCACGGACGGAATGGCAGATATTCCGCTGACGAGAGCATTGAAATCTGCTTTTTCAGAAAGTGTCACAGCATACCACCTGTCCAGTCCGAACCTTGCCTCAAGTTCTTCCTTTCCCTTTGTACTTTTGAAAAGTTTTTCAACTTTCTTGACTCCATCCAGTCTGCTGAGCAGCTCACTCTCAGACGGGTCTGAAGTGTTGGTCTTGACAAGAAGCATGTCCTTGGTATATTGATCAGCAAGCTGCATGACCTTTGTCTGAACAGTAAGATTCTCAGGAGCAATGGATTGCTCATCAAGGACCTTATTGCACGAGACTCCGCCAAGACCCATTGTAGCCACGGCTGAGCCAAGAATTAAAAATCTTGAAATACTGTTTGCCTTCATATTTATAAAGTTTAAAACATGGAACGTCAGGTCGGATCCCTCCGGCCTGACGTTGAATATTCAGTCAATAATTAATTGAGTCTGAATGACTCTTTTGATATTGATCTTGAAGATGCGTCACTCTTCTTGACATAATTCTCTACCACTGAGAATGTAGCGGTTTTTGCATCCTTATGATATGAGAAATCTGCCTTCACGCCCTGCGACAATGTTGCAGGAGCAAGGATATTCTCGCTTGGAAGAGTAGCATTATGCCTCTTGGCTGCTGCTGGAGCTGCAGGGGCAGATGCAGGAGTATAGGCAGATGGGAGAACCACTTTGAATGCTCCATTGGCATTTCCATAATAAAGTTTGCCAAGTGCACCAACGAAAACACCTTTTGTAGGCATGGTGATGACCCCATCCTTCAAAGTACCGAAGAATCCAGCGGCTGCTACCTCATCAGCAGAATTTCCTACTGACATATAGTAATAACCTGCACTCTGGATAGTAATCGTACCTACTCCCCAATCAATGCCGAGTTCCTGCTCCGGGAAGTAAACTCTGTCAGGGTTGCTTGCATATATATCTATAGGCCAATCTTGACTGTCATCCCAATCACCAGGAGCATTGTAAGGGAAAATTTCGCCGTATGGATTTACAAGTCTGTATTTGCCTGGATTTTCCTCACTTTCAAGAATCTCAACTTCATATGTTACCGGGTCCAATTCAAAAAGATGAGTGAATGTATCTTCTGTGTATTGGCCGACTCCGAGAGATTTGAAGGTCTCAGGAATCTTTGCGGTTGCATAAGATGAAGCAGCATATGCTGCCTTGGTTCCATTTGTTGCCCATACAACTAGAGTATAGTCAGTGTTCTGTGAGAGTTTGGTGAAGAGTGAGCAATATCCTCCGACAGCT
>JALFNZ010000002.1 GCA_022774085.1 Bacteroidales bacterium | reverse complement strand
AGAAACAGGATGTATTTCAACCGTCAGAACCAGCAGAACAAACAGCAGCAGAGCCAGCAGACTCCGCTTCTTATGTTATTCTCTGGTCGGTGACATTTGAATTGATTTATTGTTGTTTTTATATAGGCCGGATCCTTTGGGATTCGGTTTTTTTGTTTAATCCCCAATATTTTTACCATGAAAAAAATTGAAGCAATCGTCAGGAAGACGCACTTCGAAGATGTCAAGGAGGCGCTGTTTGCCGCTGACATCAACTGGTTCTCCTACTCCGAGGTGAAGGCAATCGGGCAGAACCGCGAGGAAAGAATCTACCGCGGTGTGATGTACAGCACGGACATCATATCCAGAATCGAGATTACCATCATCTGCCGTGACCAGTTCGTACAGCCGGCAATCGATGCAATCATGAAGGCTGCCCACACCGGAGAAGTCGGAGACGGAAGAATATTCGTCAGCCCCGTGGATGACACCTGGTCAATCAGGACTGGAGAGCACGGAGACAGCGTCCTTGCAGACAGAAAATAGTAGTAGTGTATATCAATAGTAGTAGTGTAAATCAATATCCCCAATTAAACGAACTTTATTATGGACACAATCACGATAAGCGGACTGGATACCGTATGGGTACTCCTAGCATCAATGCTTGTATTTTTCATGCAACCAGGTTTCGCACTGGTTGAAGCCGGATTCACAAGATCCAAGAATACAGCCAACATCCTTATGAAAAACTTTGTGGATTTCATGGCCGGAACTTTCTTTTTCTGGATGCTTGGTTTCTCACTTATGCACAGCGAATGCTGCGGCTTCATCGGCTCAATTCATCTATTTGATTATTCATTCTATGCAGACAGCAACATCCCCAAAGAATGCGTACTCTGTTTCCAGACAATGTTCTGCGCAACAGCTGCCACAATAGTTTCAGGTGCAATGGCCGAACGCACCAAATTTTCTGCATACATCATAATTTCAATTATTGTTTCAGTACTGATCTATCCGATTGAAGGACACTGGGCATGGGGCGGCGGCTGGCTGAGCGAACTCGGCTTCCATGACTTTGCAGGTTCAGCAGTCGTGCATGCATGCGGCGGATCCATAGCACTTGCCGGAGCACTGATTCTAGGTCCCCGTATCGGCAAATACACCAAGTCAGGCAAGTCAGTGGCAATCCCCGGCCACAATCTTGCACTCGGTGCTCTCGGAGTCTTCATCCTTTGGTTCGGCTGGTTCGGATTCAACCCAGGTTCACAGCTCGGTGCGGAAGGCGTTGACAATGCAAGAGCCATATCATCGGTGTTCGCTACCACCAACATGGCTGCAGCAACGGGCGGTCTGACCACTTTGTTCTTTACATGGATTCTCTTCGGAAAGCCTTCGCTTTCATTGGTCTGCAACGGAATTCTTGCAGGTCTGGTCGGAATAACTGCTGGATGCGATGTCGTTTCAGTCGGCGGAGCTGCAATCATTGGAGTAATCTGCGGTCTGGCAATGACCGGATCGGTCTATTTCCTTGACAATGTTTGCCATATTGATGACCCGGTAGGTGCTGTATCCGTACACGGTGTTTGCGGTATAATCGGGACTATTGCAGTTGGGCTATTCGCTTTGGACGGCGGGCTCTTCTATGGTGGAGGCACATCCCTGCTCGGTATTCAAGCCCTTGGCATAGCAAGCATCATCGCATGGTCATTCGCAACCGGATGGCTCATAATGTTCATCATGCACAAGGTAAGAGGAATACGCGTTGCTCCAAGAGTGGAAGAAGAAGGCCTGGATATATATGAACATGGAGAGACTGCATACAACTAGTCCTTCATATCATGGCGATAATTCGGTAGTTTCGCAACATGCGAAACTTAAATAAATAATAGAAACGTCTGAATATACATATATTTCCCATTCCAGAGGGACCCTCAGGTCCATCTCAAACCAGAACCATTACCTCCCCAAGCGGGAACGGTCGCCTGTAACTGTCCCTTAAATAGATGCCGTTCCCAAAGATGGAAAGGTCAGATGGAACGTCAGTCCCGAAGGAATGGTTGTTATTTCTGCCGGAAGTGACATAGTAAGTTCCTATGATTGGCGTGGCGTAAAAGTCACAGGTGCAGCATTCCAGCCTTCTCTATCTCTTGAGGTTGCAGGTTTCAGTGCAACTGCATGGGGATCGGTGGACTTTGCAGGCACTTACAGAGAAATGGACCTAACGCCTGGGAAGAGGTATCCCTCTTGTTCTTTCTGGCACAGTAATAAGCAGTGAAAAGGTCCGTCACCGTTGTTCAAGTAACCCGACGCAGCGCAATAGAAGTCTATGCAGGAATGGCAGGCAGGAGATTTTTCAACTGCCAGCCAGACATAGTATCGACCGTCCGAAGCGGAAGGTCTCCGGAGGAGAGCAGCCGACGCTCGGAGGTGAAAGTCTTCGTCATCCTTCGTGCAAATCGAGCAGGGCAAGTGGCGTCCTTGACTTAGTTCTTCGTGCAATTCATCGAGCAGGGCAAATGGCGTTCCAGGGGGCTGTAGGGCCGATATGCCTGCTCGATGCCGCCATTTCGACCTCATCGAGCAGGTGAAATGCCATTCTACGCCACTGTGAGGCCGATGCGCCTGCTCGATGTTTAGCACGAAAGGTTCCCATGCTCTGAAGTAGCGGTAGGGTAAGTTTGGATGGCGTGGCCGCCACTGTCGTCATATCCATATAAATACGAAAAAAATAGGGAGGGTGACTAAAAAGTGCACTTTTTAGTCACCCTCCCTTATATTAATATTCCCGGACGAAGATTACATCATGCCACCCATACCGCCTGCAGGCATTGCAGGAGCAGGATCCTTCTCAGGGATGTCAGCTATTGCGCACTCTGTGGTGAGGAACATTCCGGCTACTGAAGCTGCATTCTCAAGAGCTACACGTGAAACCTTGGTCGGGTCGATTACGCCGGCCTCGAACATGTTCACGTACTCGTCGGTGCGGGCATTGTAACCGAAATCACCGCTATTCTCACGGATCTTGTTGATGATCACGCTACCCTCCAGACCTGCATTGGCAGCAATCTGGCGGAGAGGCTCCTCGATTGCACGGGCAACGATACGGATACCTGTAGTCTCATCCTCGTTCTCACCCTTGAGGTCCCTGATTGCCTCGGCAGCACGGATGTATGCGACTCCGCCGCCCGGCACGATACCTTCCTCGACAGCTGCACGGGTAGCGCTGAGCGCATCCTCAACCCTGTCCTTCTTCTCCTTCATCTCAACCTCGGTTGCAGCACCTACATAGAGGACAGCCACGCCGCCTGCGAGTTTGCCAAGACGCTCCTGGAGTTTCTCGCGGTCATAGTCTGAAGTTGTGGTCTCAATCTGCTTGCGGATTGAAGCGGCCCTTTCCTGGATAGCCTCTGCATCACCCTGACCGTTCACAATCGTGCAGTTATCCTTGGTGATGACAACCTTCTCAGCCTTACCCAGCATATCCGGTGCTGTGTTCTCAAGAGTGAATCCCCTCTCTTCTGAAACCACGATGCCGCCTGTCAGGGTTGCGATGTCCTGAAGCATTTCCTTGCGACGGTCGCCAAAGCCCGGAGCCTTCACTGCGGCAATCTTCAATGTACCACGGAGTTTGTTCACAACGAGGGTTGTAAGAGCCTCACCATCAACGTCTTCAGCAATGATAAGAAGAGATTTTCCTTCACGTGCGATAGGCTCGAGGATAGGAAGAAGGTCTTTCATTGTGGAAATCTTCTTGTCTGTGATAAGGATGTAAGGAGCATCCAGAACAGCCTCCATCTTGTCACCGTTTGTCATGAAATAAGGAGAGATATATCCTCTGTCGAACTGCATTCCCTCTACGACTTTCACCT
>JALFNZ010000166.1 GCA_022774085.1 Bacteroidales bacterium | reverse complement strand
CTCGCTGATAAATATTTCCATAGACAGGTTCCCGAAATTCGATGCGAATGTCATCCTTGTGATGAGTTCCTATCCGGGTGCCAGTGCAGAGGATATTGAAAACAACCTCTCCAAACTTCTCGAAAACTCCCTCAACGGAGTCAGTGACCTCAAGAATATTACCTCCAAATCAAAGGAGAATATTTCCATCGTAACCCTTGAATTCAACGAGGGCGTTGATATCGATGTAGCGACAAACGATGTCAGGGACAAGCTCGATGCCGTGAACTCGCAGCTTCCTGACGGAGCTTCAATGCCTATGATTTTCAAATTCTCGCTCGATGAGATGCCTATCATGATCATGGCGGCAACCGCAGACGAGAGTTTCATGGCACTTGAAAAAATCCTGGACGATCAGTTGGCAACCCCTCTTGCGAGGGTGAGCGGTGTAGGTACCGTTTCTGTTGCCGGTGCTCCTGAACGTGAAATCCAGATATATTGCGACCCTAACCGCCTTGAAGCTTATGGGTTGACAATCAGCACAATATCAAATATCATCGCATACGAGAACAAGAATATCCCGAGCGGTTCCGTTGACATCGGTTCTAACTCTTACACTCTTCGTGTGGAAAAAGAGTTCGACGATCCTGTCCAGCTGATGGATATCGTAGTCGGATATTCAAACGGCAGGGCCGTATATCTTCGTGATGTGGCTCGCGTTGAGGATACGGTTCAGGAGAAATATCAGGAGGCCTATATCAACGGCCAGCCTGGTGCTCAGATCATTATCCAGAAGCAGACAGATGCGAATGCCGTAAGCGTGATCAAGGGTATCAAGAAGGAAATGGAGAAGATTTCCAAGACTCTCCCTTCCGATATCAATGTAATCACCGTGATGGATGGTTCAACCAACATCATCAACTCAATCAACTCACTGAAGGAAACCATTATCCTTACCTTCCTCATTGTGATGCTGGTCGTATATCTCTTCCTCGGAAGATGGAGAGCTACTTTCATCATCATCCTTTCAATTCCTATCTCACTGCTTGCATCCCTGATGTACCTCTTTGCAACAGGCAACACATTGAACATCATCTCAATGTCAGCCCTGTCACTTGCCATCGGTATGGTCGTGGATGACGCAATCGTGGTATTGGAGAACATCTCCACCCACCTTGAAAGGGGTGCAAAACCGAAGGAGGCTGCCGTCCACGCAACTCAGGAAGTGGGTATTTCCGTCGTGGCTTCAACCCTCACCATGCTCTGCGTGTTCATGCCTCTTACAATGATCAACGGTATGGCAGGTGTGATGTTCAAGCAGCTCGGCTGGATTACTTCCATCATCATGGTCGTTTCTACTGTCGGTGCGCTTACTCTCATACCGATGCTTTGCTCACAGTTCCTCCGCTACAAACCTAAAACTGGAAAACTTCAGGCTCTGCTTTTCGGAAACTTCAACAAGTTCCTCAACTGGTTGTCAAGAGGTTATGCCCGCCTGATTAACTGGTGTGTACATCACAGGACAGTAGTTGTATCTCTTGCACTCGGCTCTTTTGTCGTCACAATGGTACTGCTTGCACCGAAGATGGAGACAGAGTTCTTCCCTAAGAGTGACCAGGGACGTATCACCCTTAACCTTGAACTCCCTGCAGGAACAGGACAGGATATCACAAGGTCCATTGCACATGAGCTTTATCAGAAATTCGAAGCTGCAATTCCTGAAATAGTTGCTTGCTCATACTCTCTCGGTGAGGCAGATTCTGAAAACTCTTATGCGTCAATGCAGAGTAACGGTACCCATATCATGGCCTTCAACATCAATATCGGAAGTATGAATGACCGTGAACGTTCATGTTCGGAGATTGCAGATGTAGTCAGGGGAATCCTTGCGGATTATCCTGAATTCAAGAAGGTGAAAGTCACTGAAGGTGGTGGCGGAATGGGTGGTGCTTCTACAGTTGACCTTGAAATCTACGGATTCGATTTCCATGAAACTGACCGCGTGGCAAATGAAATGCTCCAGAAACTTCGTGAAACGGGCGTTTGTTCACAGATTACTCTCAGCCGTGACGAGTACATCCCTGGTTATCAGGTTGATTTTGACAGGACCAAGCTTGCAGTTAACGGACTTAACAGTTCGACAGCCGCATCATTCCTCAGAGCTGCCGTCAACGGTTCTACACAGTCATATTACCGTGAGGACGGAGAGGAGTATGGCATTCGCGTAAGGCTTGCTCCGGAGTTCAGGACAAGTATCGAAGACATCGAGAACATCCTCATCTACAACAACCAGGGCAAGGGAATCCGCATCAAGGACCTCGGTCAGGTAATTGAGACTCAGGTTCCGCCTTCAATCGAAAGGAAGAACCGTGAGCGTGTCATCACCGTATCAGGAATCGTTGCCGATGACTACTCGCTTTCAGAGGCGGTCAAGGTTGCTCAGGGAGTTATTGATTCAACACCGATTCCATCGAACTTCGCTGTGAAAATCGGAGGATCGTATGAAGACCAGCAGGAGACCTTCAAACAGCTGATTACTCTCCTTATAATGATCATCATTCTGGTTTACATCGTTATGGCATCCCAGTTCGAGTCGTTCATGAGCCCGTTTGCAATCATGTTCTCAATTCCGTTCGCATTCGTCGGAGTTATCCTAGGACTTGTGATTACAAACACGCCTCTCGGCGTCATGGGACTCATCGGTGTGCTCATCCTCATGGGTATCGTCGTGAAGAATGGTATCGTGCTCATCGACTACTCTATCCTTATGCGTGAAAGAGGAATGAGCATCATCGAAGCATCAGTGACAGCTGCAAAGAGCCGTCTGCGTCCTATCCTCATGACCACCCTTACAACTGTCCTCGGTATGCTTCCTATGGCACTCGGAACAGGTGAGGGAGCTGAGACATGGCGCTCACTCGGTATGGTGGTTGCCTGGGGTCTTTCAATTTCAACTCTTGTGACCCTCGTCATCATCCCTACCATCTATGCCTCATTTGCAACATGGCAGGAAAACAGAAAAATCCGCAAAGCTGCACGCAAGGCAGCTGCAAAATAAAACAGTAAACAATGAAAGCAGTATTCATAGCATATAATCAGGCCTACAACATGGAGGTCGCAGATGCAATCGAGAAACTAGGATGCAGGGGCATGACCATGTGGAGGGATATCTGCGGCCGCGGAAGCGAGACAGGTGAGCCCCACCTTGCAAGCCACGCCTGGCCGACAATGAACAACGCAATCCTGACATTCGTTCCTGACGAGAAGGTGGATGAAATCTTTGCCGCCCTCAAGGAGCTGGATGAGGAAACACCAATGCTCGGGCTCAGGGCTTTCACCTGGTCGGCTGAGAAAACGTATTAGAATATATAAGTTTCGCATTTGCGAAACTTGAGATAGAATAATACATTGTTGTAAATCCGGTTGCAAATCATTATATTTGTGACCGGATTGTTTTATATTTAAATAGATATTGTTATGGCAAAAGTAATTACAGACGCGAATTTCGCAGAAACATTGAATACAGAAATGCCCGTAATGGTTGACTTCTGGGCAACTTGGTGCGGCCCTTGCCGCGCGATCGCTCCGGTAGTGGAGGAAATTGCAGCTGAATATGAAGGAAAGGCTGTTGTCGGCAAATGCAATGTCGATGAATGCGAGGATGTTCCGGTGAAATACGGAATCATGAGCATACCTACCCTTCTTTTCTTCAAGAACGGAGAACT
>JALFNZ010000193.1 GCA_022774085.1 Bacteroidales bacterium | reverse complement strand
ATATCTGACACGTGCCATCGAGCAGTCGTTCATGCGCAACAAGATCAGCTACGTCATCTGGGGCGGAGTGCGCTTCTTCGAGAGGAAGGAGATCAAGGACGCCCTTAGCTATCTGCGTCTGATAGCCTTCGACGACGACCTCTCGTTCAAGAGAATCGTTAATGTGCCGTCTAGAAAGATCGGAAGCAAGAGCGTGGAGCAGATAGCCAAATGCGCTTATGACAATGGATGTAGTATGCTGGAAGCACTCAGGAAGCTATCCGGTACGAAGACCTTCAGCAAAGAGCCGGTGCGCAAGTTCATCGAACTTATCGACACTGCCCGAACCCTCTCGGAGAGCATGTCCATCAGCAATCTCCTAGAGAATGTGCTTGCCAACAGCGGCCTTAACGAGCTGTACAGAGCTGACGAGGAAGAAGAGAGACTCGAGAACCTCAATGAGCTCATCCAGTCCATCAAGACATATGAAGAGGACCACAAGGAAGACGAAATCAACCTGATGACCTACCTGCAAGAGATTGCGCTTTATACCAACCTCGACTCCAGCAAGGGCAAGCACCATGTCAAGGTGATGACCATCCATCAGAGCAAGGGCCTGGAGTTCCCGTATGTATTCATCGCCGGACTCAGCGACGGCATCATGCCTAACAAGCGAAGCGTGAGGGAACGCAAGAAGAGCGGCATGGAAGAGGAGAGGAGACTCATGTATGTGGCTGCAACCCGTGCTGAGAAGAAGCTCTTTCTTACCGAATCGGAAGGCTACTCGGTGCAGGGCGGATTCAACAAGGTTCCCTCACGCTTCATCCGTGAGATCAAGGAGGGACTGCTGGTGACAGAGGGACACATGGATGAGGACCTGTGGAACCGCGCTGCAGTCTTCAGTCGTTCGATGGATGCCGAGTGCGGCCTCGCGGTCATCGAGAGGAATGGATTCACGGAGGGAGACGAGGTCATTCATGAGCACTTCGGTAATGGCATCATCCGGAACATCTATGACGGCGGAGAATACTGCGAAGTGGAGTTCTTCGAAAGTGGAATCCGCTCATTGAAGGCTGATAAGCTGAAGAAAGCCTAGGATATGTTCGAAAGGAACTATCACCTGCTGGCAAGAAGTTCCTGGATGAGATCAATCTTTTTACATTTGGTTTTACTAATAGGGCTTGGAATAACGTACCGGATCGCATACCTTTGCGTCACAATACGAGAAGAAAATATTCGCGGTGTACCAGACGCGAAAAGTAGACACGAAAAATTTTTTTAGTTAATACTTATTTACCGAAGTAGACATCGGCAATGTTTTTTCGTGATTTGATTTTACAAAAGTAGACATTTTTACATTTTTTACCACATTTTCTTTGATAG
>JALFNZ010000149.1 GCA_022774085.1 Bacteroidales bacterium | reverse complement strand
TAAAAAGAAAATATAATAGTTCAACCAAACAGATAGCCCGCCTTTGTGGTCTAGCATATGATGAAATCAAGGATATGCTATAACATTTCTCTCGTGCAAAACATCGAGCAGGCTTATCGGCTATACAGTGGCGTAGAATGGTGTTTCTCCTGCTCGATGAGGTCGAAATGGCTGCATCGAGCAGGCAAATCGGCCCCACAGCCCCCTAGAACGCCACTTGCCCTGCTCGATGATTTGCACGAAGAACTATTTGCACGAGGACCAATGCCCAGCAATGAAGCATAGCAGCTGCTTCCTTTGCAAGACCAACCTCGCACCCCCGCAGCACCCCTTTGCAAGACCAACCTCGCAGCACCGCAGCACCCCCTTTGCAAGACACAACCCGAAAATCATCTTCCACACCAAACCCTGCTACAGAGCCTTGTATTCAATGTATGCGAGGACGGTGCGGCCAAAATGACCGAACCGTCCACAGTAGTCCTGAATAAAAGCCCCTCCAAGCTGCCTGAGCGTGGACGGTGATTTTCGACTTAGAAGGCTTAAGACTGTCATCTCGTCTGAGTCCTTCATTTTCACTCATTTCGTCCGTAAAATTACCCTTTTTCCCACCCCCCCAAAAAAAAGAGAAGCTGACCTTTTGGGTCAGCCCCTTCTTTATACAACTATACGTAAAGTCGGAGACGCTTACGAGAATTGTGAACCTTTTGGGATATAATTAAGCAATGACTATTTCCAGTTCTTATAAGGATTCTTCGCCAACATGGAGTTGTAGTATTTAGCATCTCCGGTGACTTCCTTGCCCAGCCATGAAGGCTTCTCGAAGGCCTCATCCTCGGCACCAAGTTCCACCTCGGCAACTGTAAGTCCCTCATTGTCACCATAGAACTCATCCACCTCATATGTGTGGTTTCCGACATCAACAAGATAACGGGTCTTGTCGATAACTCCAGGCTCACAAATCTTCAGCAGCTCCTGAACCTCCTCGACAGGGATTTCCTTCTCCCACTCGAAGCGGCTTGCACCACTTGCGCTTCCGATTCCTTTGATTGTGATGAAACCTTTATCACCCTTTACTCTCACCCTTACAGTGCGTTCAGGGACAGAACTGAGATAACCTTGTGTAATGCGTGTGGCCTTTTTTACGAACGGCTTGAAGTCGCCCTCCACCAAGAATTTCTTTTCAATCTCCTGTGCCATGATTATTCGTTTGATGTTCTCCACACCCTCGAGACCGCAGTCTTTGATTGTTTTCTTGATATTTGACTCCTGATTTTTCCCGGATGTGGCGGTGCGTAGCCATGCTAAAAATTGTAACCTATAATCTGCGAAGCAATGTAATCCCATTTCTGCTTATACAGGTCAACTGATTCCATAGGAACATAAACTTTGACACTTGCATTATTGGTAATCTCGGTATATGTATCCAGGCTTACAGGCATAACATACAGTTCAGAAAGTGATTCGCAGTCAGAGAACGAGTCTGAACCTATGTATCTGACAGCCTTTGGAACTGTGACTGTCCTGAGTTTCTTGCATCTGTAGAAAGCTCCGTCACCAATCAGGGTGACACTCGAAGGCAGCGAGACCTCTGCAAGCTCCTTGCAACCTGAGAATGCAGCCCTGCTGATAGTCTTTACGCCCTCAGGAATGACTATGCTTTTCAGAGAATAGCAAGATGAGAATGCACATTCTCCAATCTGTGTCAAGCCTACAGGAAGATCGAATGAAGTTATTAGCTCACATGAAGTGAATGCAGAATCACCAATGGATTCCAGGCTTGAAGGAATATTGATTTCGGAAAGATTGAAGCAAAGATTGAATGCCTGGGACCCGATAACTTTAATTGATTCAGGCAGAACAACTTTCGTAAGTGATGCGCAGTTGTCGAAAGCAGAAGTGCCCAATTCATTTATGGAACCTGAGATTACAGCCTGTGTCATTCTGTTGCAGAAAGCGAATGCATGGCTGCCCAGACTGGTTACCTTCTCCGGAATGTTGATAGATGAAAGATTCCAGCAATAATAGAAAGCATGTTCGCCTATGCTCCTGAGTGATGCCGGAAGGTCAATGGACGGAAGATAATAACAATAATTGAAAGCATAATCTCCGATATCGGTAAGATTGGGTGAAAGCTCCAGATTCTTCAGATACCAGCAGGTATCGAATGCATGGTTTCCAATGATTTCTATGCTTTCCGGCAGAATGATGCTTTCCAATTTGGAGTTCCTGAACAGCCCGTCCGGTATTTCCTTTACTGAAGTAAAAAACTTCAATTCATTGAAATTGACAAAATCCGCTGTTGAACTCAGCAAGCGCAAATCTTTCACGGCTGCTGCCTCTGCGATAGAAAGCTCGCCGTCATGGTCGGTATCGAAAGCTTTGACACACATCTGCTTGACAACAGTGTCCTGGAATACGATGTTTCCCTGTGGGTCAGTTTCATTGCCACCGTCTGTAACTGGCACAGTCAACTCAGGCATGGTCAGGATTGTTGACCTATACACCTGATTCTGCATTGACGTAGAAACAACATTGGTTGAACCATCCATATCAGCGATAGTGACAGTGAAACCTTTGCTGAAATTCACTGGTGGAAGACTGATAATGAATCTTGTTGCCTTGGAAGGAGACAGCTGAATGCCTCTACCGCAAATAAGTGTCACAGAAGTCCCATTCCCGGTAAGGGTGATGTCGGGATTGCTTCCTGCACTGACAGAAACTGAAGCAGATCCGCAAAGTTTTTCTCCTGAATTTCCTTCAATCCGGATTGAACTCACTGTCATGCTTCCAGTCAGGTTGAGTTCCAGGGCACCGAGCACATTCTTGAAACTCAAGTTTCTTTGTGATGCAGATTCTGTCACGGCAGCCATAATGAAGCTTTCATTTGGAAATGAATCTGCACTATATGTCTGATACTCAGGAAGGACAAATCCAGAGATAATGTATGAACCTGAATACTGGGAACAAGAAAGATTGTCAGAATACGGATATATAGCAATGTTTGCATCAAGGGAAGATCCATCTTCCGGCTCATTGACAAGGGTAAATGTGCCATGGGTGGTACCGGCACATTCATCACTCACGGCATATTTTGATATGCCGGTAGAACCCTCAAAAACGGAGATGCAGTCTCCTTGGTTCCATAAAACTTTATAATCGTCTGACAAAGAAGTCTTTGTGCTATTGCTTTCTGTTACCGCGGTAAAATGTGAAGGTTCTGAACTCCTTTCTGGTAATCTGTTCATATCGCAGGCAACGACAGCCAACAGGCATGTTGCCAAGAACATTCTTTTCATCATTACATTAACATTAAAGCCTTTCAAACGAATCGATATTTCTCCATGAGTCATCTGCTGACATCGACCATGCTCCGGTGATTGACCCAATGCCTTCTGTGTCAGATTGTCCTGAAATGCAGATTAAACCTTCAGTTGACAGAATGATGATTTCAGATTTTGGGGATGTGTATTCCATAATTTTTAATTTTTATCGCATACCACACAAAGATAATATTTTAGCCTTTATTCATCAATGAGAATCCCACTGTTTTAATAAATAATCGGGACCGAGAGCTATGAAAGGACTCTGGTGGGCATAAGGGATGAATGAAAGTGAAGGCAGAGGCTTGGTTATGATCAGGGACGCCTTCTTTCCCCTGGTTATCGAACCGAGCATGCTTTCAACCCCCATGGCATAGGCAGAATTGATTGTACAGGCGTTGAATGCCTCTTCAGGAGTAAGTCTCATCCTGATGCAACCCAGAGCCATTACGAAACGCATGTCACCGCTCGGGGAAGAACCTGGATTATAGTCTGAAGCCAGAGCCACGGGAAGGCCGGCACGAATATAATCCTTCGCCCTTCCATACGGCATGCCCAGAAAGAAAGATGCCCCCGGAAGCATCGTAGGCATGGTCTGACTGCCTTTCAGAACCTCAATTTCCTCATCAGTAGTCCTTTCCAGATGGTCAACCGACAAGGCACCGAATTTCACCCCCACCTGGACACCTCCGGACACCGCCAGCTCGTTGGCATGGATTTTCGGCTTCAGCCCATGGGCAACTCCCACCTCCAATATCCTGGCAGTCTGCTCCACTGTGAAGAACCCCTCATCGCAGAAAACATCGACAAATTCAGCAAGATTCTCCGCAGCCACCGCTGGAATCATTTCATTGCAAACAAGGTCAACATAACCCTGCTGATTGCCCCTGAAAGCTCTTCCAACCGCATGTGCCCCTAGAAAAGTCGCCTTTATTTCAATAGGAACCGCCTGACTTATCTTTTTAATAACGCGAAGCATTTTCAGCTCATCTTCCGTAGTGAGCCCATATCCGCTCTTTATCTCAAGAGCGCCAGTACCCTTAGCCATCACCTCCTGAACCCTCTGGATTGACTGCCTGAAAAGCTCATCCTCCGAAGTGGAGTGGAGCAAATCAGCGGAATTGAGGATACCGCCGCCTCTGGCAGCAATCTCCTCGTAGCTCAGCCCGGCGATTTTGTCACGGAACTCCCCGTCGCGGCACCCGGCATATACGACGTGACTGTGAGAATCGCAGAAAGTAGGCATCACATAGCCTCCCTCCGCATCAATCATCTTATCGGCCTGAGGCAGAGGCGAATCGGACACGGGACCAAAATCCACAATAATACCGTCATCGACAAGAAGCCAGGCATTGTCGATACATTCGACCTTGCCCATCTCCTCTCCTGATAGTTTGCGTTTACCCTGCGGAAGGATACCGGCCAGAGTGCCGATATTGTGAATCAGCGTCCTCATTTCCTCAGGAATTCAATCGATTTCTCGATAAGCGGATGCATATAAGTGTCATCATTGATGAACGGAACGACCTTCCTGTACTCTTGATGAAGATGCTCGATAGCATCGGAAGAACGGAGAGGACGTCTGAACTCAAGAGCCTGTGCTGCATTGAAGAGCTCGATTGCAAGCACCCTTTCAGTGTTTTCAACCACTCTGACAAGCTTGGTGGCAGCATTGGCACCCATGCTGACATGGTCCTCCTGACCCTGTGATGAAGGGATGGAATCTGCACTTGCCGGCATACAAAGACCCTTGCTCTGGCTTACGATTGAAGCAGCAGTGTATTGAGGAATCATGAATCCGCTGTTGATACCGCTCTTTGCAACCAGGAAACTCGGAAGGTCCCTCTGACCGGAGATGAGCTTGTAAATACGTCTTTCCGAGATATTTGACAACTCCGACATTGCAATGGCAAGCATATCCATAGGAATGGCAATCGGCTCTCCGTGGAAATTGCCGGCTGAAATGATGAGGTCTTCATCAGGGAAGACCGTAGGGTTGTCAGTTGCGCTGTTTATCTCAGTCTCGATTACAGACTTGACATATCTGAGAGTGTCCTTGGCAGCACCGTGCACCTGCGGCATGCATCTGAATGAATATGGGTCCTGGACATGTTTCTTCGGCCTCTCTATAATCTGGCTGCCTTTCAGAAGATGAAGAATGTTGGCGGCAGTCTCAATCTGTCCCTGGTGAGGGCGGACATTATGGACCTGAGGATAGAATGGCTCAATGCGACCGTCATAAGCCTCAAGTGACAACGTGCCGATTATGTCGGCCCACCTGGAAAGCCTTTCAGCATTGATGACAGACCAAACTGCATGGGCACTCATGAACTGGGTTCCGTTCAAAAGGGCAAGGCCCTCCTTCGACTTGAGCCTGATAGGCTCCCATCCGAGAGTCTTCCACACCTGGGCGGCGCTTTTGATTTCGCCTTTGAAATATACTTCTCCCAGACCTATCAGCGGCAGACACATGTGGGCCAGAGGGGCAAGGTCTCCGGAAGCTCCGAGCGAACCCTGCTGATAGACCACCGGGATGATGTCATTGTTGAACATTTCTGCCAACCTCCTGACAGTCACGAGCTGGACACCGGAGAAACCGTACGAAAGAGACTGAATCTTGAGAAGAAGCATCAGTTTTACAATCTCCGGACGCACAAGCTCGCCGGTACCGCAGGCATGTGACATTACCAGATTGTGCTGAAGCTGAGAAAGGTCCTCAGAAGGGATTGTGATGTTGCAGAGAGAGCCGAATCCTGTAGTCACACCATACACCGGTCTTCCGATGTCTTTCATTTTTTCATCGAGGAACTTGCGGCATTTGAGCACCGCCTCTTCCGCTTCTTTTCCGATTTCAATGGTCAAATGGTTGTCAATGATTTCCTTGACACGTTCGATAGTCAATTTATCCTTTGAAATGATATGGCTATTATTCATTGTGTATTGATTTTATGTAACGCAAACTTACACAATATTTACATATAACTTGCTATATTTGCCGCGATAAATCTCTATTTTCTATGAAAATGATCAGAATTGTGAGCGTGTGTGTCGCTCTTTTACTTTTCCCGATATATAACATCAATGCCCAGGGTTGGTCTGCCGAATTCAACGCCTCCCTCAGAGGTGCCTATGGCACAGGTGATTACATGCCATTCTGGGCCAGGACAGGTGAGGAAGGAACACTGCCAGTCACATCATCAGGCCTTCTCAGGGCAGGGGCCAAGCTCGGATACCATGCTGCCAACGGACTGTTTTTTGAAGCCGAAGGGGATCTGGCCGGAGCACTGAAAGCAAACAGCCCCTATGACCCGGGAAGGAAATCTGCTTTTGTCAACCGTCTGTATGTGTCAGGAGGATGGAAAATGATTCGTCTGGATGTGGGCGTGGCTCCCAGAACCAGAGAATTGGGAGATTTGTCAATAACCGGAGGAGACGTCATATACACTGGCAATGCCCGGAATCTGCCCGGAGTGAACCTGTGGTCGGACTGGATTTATTTCGAAAAGGGACATTGGTTCGGTCTCAAAGCCAATCTTGCACATTATCAGATGACTGACAACCGATATGTGAAAAATACGCTCCTTCACAACAAATCACTTTCATTCAAGGTCGCCCTCGGACGCAAAGTGGATTTCATAGGCGGATTCGAGCATTGGGCACAATGGGGAGGGGAGTCTCCGAAATACGGCCCCCAGCCATCATCTTTCAGGGATTATATGA
>JALFNZ010000134.1 GCA_022774085.1 Bacteroidales bacterium | reverse complement strand
GTTAGTTCCTTTCAGATATATGTCTGCGGCAGCAAGGGCGTCGCCGGTTGCATCCGACACTGTACCGCTGATTTTTCTTGTTCCTGAACTTGTATTGCCTTGTTCGGCTGAAGGAACTGGTACAGAAAGCGCAATCTGCTTTCCTACAATGGTATAGCTGATGCCACATGGTTTGAAAATGGCATCTAGAACTTCAGTTATCCGTTCACTCGTAATGTTCACATCAATCTTTTTCGATGTGTCAATTATGTCATTGTTATACACAAAATTGTAGTCGCATTGGGCAGCAAGCATCTTCATTGCATAGATCAGAGGCTTCCCTTCTGCCACCACCATAAACTTGTTCTGCGCATGCAGGTTGAAAGCCAGCATGAGGGAAAAGCAGAACATAAGTATTCGTTTTGATTTTTTCATGTTTAATCGATCAGGTTCATATACTATTTGTCAGATTCCAATGTGATTGAACTTTCATCCGCCTTATATCGGAGATTAGACGAAATGCACAGAAGGCGCATTACCTCATCGAGGGTCTCGGACTTGAATTCAGCAGTGAAGGACGATTGCAGAATTTTCTTGTCCATAACATTGATGTCCACACCATACCAACGTTCAATCATCGCTATTGTTTCAGACATCGGTGTATTGTCGAATTTCAATATTCCTTCTGTCCAGACCAGCGATTCCGAAGGCTCATCCACCCTGGAAACATTATGGAATTCATTGCTGATGACTATGTTCTGCGATGGCATGACCTTTATGACTTCATTGTTGCTGGTCTTAACCTCCACAGAGCCCTGGATAAGTGTAAGGTTGAATTTCGGGTTGTCGGAGTAGCACTGCATATTGAAACGGGTTCCGGTCACCTTCACCTCAACATCCTGAGGTGTCTTGATATAGAACGGGCAGGACCTGTCCTTGTGAATGTCAAAATAGGCTTCTCCGTCGAGCCAGAGGGTGCGGTTTTTCTGGCCGAAATCCGCTGCCACCTTTAGGACGCTGCCGCTGTTGAGTTTCACGATGGAACTGTCAGGAAGAGTGATTTCTCCCCTGAGGGTGTTGTTGACTTTATAGACAATTTCCTGTGACACAAGGGCGTCCTCATTTGAAGACTTCGGACCACGGGAAGCAAGGATGATGGTTGCCGCGGCCAGAGGTATGCTAAGTGCAGCAGCTATCTGTGTTACGAAACGGAGGGTTTTCCCCTGTTTGCTTTTGTTGAATTCGGGCACGTCGCCTGTCCACACCGTATCCGGCATGGAGTCGAAAACTGATTTATTGAAATCTTTGCGCATGAATCAGTGAAATTTTGTCTTTCACTAATTATACGCAGGAGAATAGTTCAACCCTAAAAAGAATTTGTGATTTTTTTGAATGAACGCAGAACCGCAGAAATGCGGTATTCGATTGCTTTGATACTAACTTTTTCATTGAGGGCTATTTCCCTGTTGCTCAGGCCCCCGAAGCGGCTTTGAATGAAAGTCTCACGCAGTTTCTCAGGCAGGCTGCTGAAAGTCTTTCCAAGAAGAGATGCAAGATCAAGCGCCTCTATCAGACCGTCCACCGAATCGTCTTCCAGGCAAAGGCAAGCCTCAAGTGATTCTATATCAGTCTTCCGGCGCAGATAGTCGATTGCCATGTTCCTTGCCGTCGTGAAAACCAAAGCCCTGATGTTTCCCCCATCCTTCAGACTCAGGCGTCTTTCCCAAAGTCTCAGCAGGGCATCCTGTGCTATATCTTCCGACCTGGACATGTCCTTTATGTATGAGTTGACGAAATGTACCAGGTTATTCCTTTCCATCCTGTAGAAAACCTCAAAGCACGCCTTGTCGCCCTCCCTGATACCCTCAAGGAGGTGATTGACAAGCATATTTGATGATGGATGAAGCATAATATAAACACAACGATACAGCCTTCAGGCAATGGTCTGAAGGCTGCAATGAATACCGGAAAGGCGATTACTCAGCTGAAAACTGGTCCTTGCCTACGTTGCACAAAGGGCAGAGGAAATCTTCAGGAACCTCCTCCCAAGGAGTGCCGGGAGCGATTCCTCCCTCCGGATAACCAACTTCAGGGTCGTACTCCCATCCGCATACATCGCAAATGTACTTTGTCATAACAATTAGAATTTAAACAAAGTGCAAACATACAAAATATTTGCCTTTGCAGCAAGAATCGATCGCATCTTGCCACTTCTTTCAAGAAGAAGATCGGATGCTTTCATTTGGAAATTTGATTGAAATAGGTAAATTCGCGGTCCTGACAATCTAGCAATCAGCGACAGTATGAAAAAGAGTTTTATTTTTGACATAGACGGTACCCTTATTGACACAGAAAGGACTGGAGTAGAATCACTTATACTTACCGTCAAGGAATTGATGGATATGGTCATGCCTTATGAAGAGGCCTATGGTTACTTCGGTTTTCCCAGTTCAAGGGTGCCATATATGCTGGAATACCACAATCCTCAGGAATTCATGGAGCTCTGGGAAAGGAATTTCATCAGCCTGAAGTACCTTTCCAGCGCCTTTCCAGGTGTGGAAGAAGTTCTGTGCAAATTACATCAGGCAGGATGCAAAATAGGTTGCGTCACATCGAGAAGCAGATATGAATTCGACAATGACGAGCATCTTAAACCACTTCTGAAATACATTGACGTGGAAATCTGCGTGGAAGATTGCAGCAATCACAAGCCTCACCCGGAGCCTGCGCTCACATTCCTGGAAAGAGCTGGAATGAAAGCCGGGGATTGCATCTTCGTAGGCGATACCATCCAGGACTGCCTTTGCGCCCATGCAGCTGGAATGCCATTCGTTCTTGCGGACTGGTACAAACGCGGCAAACGTGACATTCCCGCAGATGCGGTGGCAACTGATGCAGAACAGATGCTGGCTATCCTAATGGAGTAACCAGCGGAACTATTTTTCATTGAATTTCCGAGCCACGATAAAAATCAAGGAGTTTTGTATTGAACATATATTCATATCTTGCCTGGAGCAAGTCTGACTGGGCTTTCATCAATGCATTTTTCGATTCATTAAACTCCGTGACATTGGCTTTCCCATTTTCATACTTTGCCTGGGTCAATTCAAATGAGAGTTCAGCACTTGAAAGAGCATCAGAACAACTCACAAACTTGCTCTGGGCAGCAATTGCATTATACCATGCCTGCTGAATTTCCTTATACAGTCCCTTCCGCACACTCTCAAACTGAATTTGCTGTTGAAGACGTGACAGTTTTGCGCCTTTCACGGAATTCTTCGTTGCCATTTTATGGAAAATGGGGATATTGAGAGAAATTCCCACATACTGGCTGAAATTGTTGCTGAGCTGGTTCCAGAAGCTTGCTGCCGGATAACCCTTTGATACATAATAATTCGTACCGAGTCCACCACTTAAGGATATGGATGGGTACCAGGCACTTTTTGCAATTGCAATGTTTACATCAGAGGCTTTGAGCCTTGATTCTTCAGCCTTTATTACGGGTCTGATTCCAAGAGCTTCTTCATAGATTGTATCAGGTCCGCCTGCAGGAAGAAGATATGTGTGGGACGTATCAGGAGGCTGGATTTTAAAACCTTCTGGAGAAGGAAGTTCGAGAAGCTGTGTCAAGTCCAGGAGAGACAGCTCAAGCGAATTGGCAGCCTGAGTTAAGGTAAGCCGGCTCTGACCGAGCGATGCTTCCTGACGTGCCACTTCCGCCGCACTTGCCTTACCAGTGGAAAACATGGCCCTCAACCGTTCCACCTGCGCGGAATCGATGGCAACCTGGCTTTGTGCCACCTTCATAATCTCCTGATTATAAAGAATCTGGACATAAGCCCTTACAACCTGTATCCTTATGTCGTCACGGGCCTTTTCAAGATCGGCCGTTGCAGCCTCAAGATTGAGGGCGTTCAGTTTTATTGTCTTGTTAACCCTGAATCCGTTGAAGACATTGAGCGAAGCACCAAGGGAAAAGGATGTACTGGCAGTATTGGTATTTACATAGGTATTTGCCTCACTCAAGCCCCTGCCGAAAGAAAAATTCTGACTTGCACTCGCAGACAAGTCCGGAAGACGGCTGAATTTCGCGGTACTCAGGTCCAGCTGATTCTGCTGCATGGAAATGTCCTTGCTTTTGACGGTCAGGTTATGCTCTGTCGCATAGTCTATGCAACGTTTCAAATCCCATGCGCCATTCTCTTGAGCATTCAGACTCCGGAGGGGACACAGAACCACGAATAACAATGCTGAAATGTATATTGAGCTCCTGTTCATAGGAATTGAGATTACTTGTATATGCGGTTTCCTTTAAGGACATCGTCTTTGGTGATGCCGCTTTTGACTTCTATGTCGATGCCGTTGCTGATTCCGGTTGAAATATCCCTGCGATGATATTCATCATCATCCCCAAGCACGTTAACATACACTGTATCACCGGCGAATTCCAGAGTACTTTCCGGAATGGTCAGCACCCCTTCAGCCCTTTCAAGGACAATTCTGGCATTGGCACTGTAGCCTGAACGCATTTTCACGTCAGAAGGCACTGTGACTGCCGCCTTTATCTGGAACTCGTTGGTTCCATTGTTTTCATTTGCCTTCGGGGAAATATACTCAAGTACAGCTTCAAAACTCAGATCCTTCAAAGCGCCGACCGTGATGGTCACAGGCATGCCTTCCTTCAGCCTTCCGACCTCAGTTTCATCAATTTTCCCATCGAAAATAAGGTCATTCATATCTGCAACGACGGCAATGGTGGTACCATCATTGAAAGTATTGCTGAGAATTACGGAATTACCAACCTTCACCGGAACATCAAGCACAAGTCCGGAAATCGTCGAACGGATGAGCGTGGAGCTGGAACTTGCATTGGAACTGGATACTCCGTCCCTAATAACTTCAAGAGCATCCACTGCAGCATCATATTCTGCCTTAGCCTGGTCCCTTGCCTGAAGGACCTTCTCATACTCCTCCCTGCTAATCAGGAGTTTGTCAAACAGTTCCTGTTCACGGTCCAGATTGATCTGGGCCTGGTTGAGATTAATCTCGGAAAGTCTTACCCTGCTCTGGGCCGAACTGAGCGAACTCATCTCCGGTATTACCTTCACCTTGGCAATCACCTCACCCTCCTTCACTGATTCACCGGGTTCCTTGAAAACTTCAGTGATGATCCCGCTGATCTGAGGTTTCACGTTAATTTCATCACGTGGCACAATCTTGCCTGTCACAACCGTCATCTTGTCGATATCCTTGACCACAGGACTTACCTTTTCATAAAGGATTTCCTCCGGCTTTGTCTGCATGTACAAAAAGACGAAGATGGCAACCAGAGCAAGGATAAATGCCATAAATACCAATACTTTACCGTACTTTTTCATATATTGTTCCTTTTATTCATCACGCATCGCATCCACAGGCTTGATGGCCATGGCCCTGAATGCCGGAGCCAGCCCTGCAACAATGCCAAGAACGGACAATGTCACAGCCGTTATAAGAGCAGTACCAAAACCGACCTGGAAACTGCATTCAATTTTCTGTTCTGCCATAACCATATCCACAAGGGATAGGATTGCCACTGAAATCACCAGAGCAATGGCACCCGAGGACAATGTCAGGATGACACTTTCAGACATGATCTGCCCCAGAATCATCCTCGGCGTTGCACCGATGGCCCTTCGGATTCCGATTTCGGTCGTTCTTTCCTTCACGGTCACCATCATGATATTGGACACCCCGATGGCACCTGCCAGAAGGGTTCCGAG
>JALFNZ010000133.1 GCA_022774085.1 Bacteroidales bacterium | reverse complement strand
GCTCCCCAGAATTACAGGGGCAATGACTATAAGTTCCGTCAGGACAGTTCGTTCCTGTACTATTGGGCAATTGATGAGCCTTATTTTGCAGCTATTCTCGACCTTGACCAGGGAAGCGAAGGTCTGTATGGAAATGACGTTGATATAGAGGATATTATCTGGATGGGACCTCAGCCGAGCGTCGCATCAAAAGGTGCACTTATCGGATGTGGGCAGACTGCCCCTCTTGCAGAATTTGAAAAAGCCGTGAGGGAAGCCGTTGCAAAAGGCCGCCCAGTGCATTTCCTCCCGCCGGCACGTCACTACAACACCGCAAAGATTGCCGAGCTTACCGGAATCTGCCCGGTGGCAGTCCGCAAGGTCGCTCCTATGGCAGCCGACGGCGGAAAGCATGCATCTGAAGAGCTCGTAAAGGCAGTTGTCTCAATGAGGCTCATCAAGGAGCAGTGCGAGATTGACGAAATCGACAAGGCTTGCGAAATCGGGTATGAAATGCACACGGCTGCCCGTAACGGCTGCAAACCGGGCGTACTCGAACAGGAAATCGTAGGACAGATGGAAGGGGTAACCCTTTCAAAAGGCTGGGGCGTCTCATTCACCACCATTCTTTCCCAGAACGGTGAAACCCTCCACAACCACACCCATCATCAGATTATCACTCCGGGCAGGCTGCTTGTTGTCGATGCCGGAGCGGAAAGCAACACTCATTATGCTTCCGACTTTACCAGGACCTATCCTTGTGCCGGAAAATTCACTCCTGAGCAGAAAGATATATATGATATAGTAGAAAGCTGCAATGATCTGGCTTTCAATCTTACACGTCCGGGCATCACCTATCGTGAAGTGCACCTTGCCACCGTCCGCCACATGCTTGAGCGCCTCAGCGACCTGGGATTTGTGAAGGGAGACATCGACGAAATGGTTGCCTGCGGAATCTCCGGTCTTTTCATGCCTCATGGCCTCGGTCACAATATGGGTTTGGATGTGCATGATATGGAGGACTTTGGAGAGGATTATGTCGGATATGATCCGGGCCAGACCCGTTCACCTCTTCTGGGACTTGGCAACCTTCGTATGGCAAGGCTCCTGAAGCCGGGACATGTGGTTACGGATGAACCAGGCATATATTTCATCCCTGCCCTGATAGAGCAGTGGAAGAGGGAAGGCACCGACAAGGGATTTGTGAATTATTCGAAACTTGAGGATTATTACAAGTTCGGCGGCATCAGGCTTGAGGATGATGTGCTTGTGACTGAGACAGGGGCCCGTCGTCTTGGCTCGCGCCGTCTTCCAATTAAATCTTCTGAAATAGAAGAATTGATGGCTTAATTCAAGTTTTGCAACATTCGAAAATTATGGATATAGCAATATCAATACTGGCCATAGTGGCCGGAATAATAGGAATCGTCGGAAGCATCCTTCCGGCGCTTCCCGGGCCGCCAGTCAGCTGGGTCGGAATGCTGGTTCTTTATCTTTGGGGCAGCGGAACGAATGCTTCTGGAGAACCAATGTCATTGAAGGTCCTTCTTATATGGCTGATCGTGACGGTCGTGGTGTCAATTGTGGACTATCTTGTGCCGATGTATTTCACGAAGGTCACAGGAGGAAGCAAATACGCAGAGAGGGGAGCGATGGCAGGTCTTATAATCGGCATCTTCCTCACCCCTATAGGCATGATTCTCGGCTCTTTCCTCGGAGCCTTCCTGAGCGAACTGTATTACAACAGAAAAGGAGCCTCCCAGGCCCTCAAGGCCGCCTTCGGCTCCTTCCTCGGATTCATTACCGGCACAGGCCTTAAAGCCATCGCCGCCTGCCTTATGATGTGGCAGATTATCGTCTATCTGTAATTCCCATGATGGAGTAATCCTCCTCAATGGGCTGTCAGGCCTGATATCCTTATCATTAAGTCTTTAATCAAGTTTCGCTATAGCGGTTTCTGCATTATTCAAACAATGCAGAAACTGCTTCTTCGAGGTGTTCGGTATCAACGAAATATTGGTCTTTGATGCGCTGGTCGAACTGGGATGTCATCCATGGATACCATCCGTTGCACCAGATTATCTTGTAATATCCTTCCGAGTCAATCACTCCCAATGTCGGAGAACTCTGGCGGCAGCTGTCCGTGTCGTTGTAGAAGAGGTTGTTGGTGATGCCCCAGCCCATACCGTCCTTTATATGAGGGAACTGGCTCATACCGGTCCTGGCTGCGAAACTCTTCACTGTCGCAGCGTCAGGATTGCCCACATAGCTGCACACTACCTTTAGTCCGGGATATTTTTGTGCGAGGCGTTTTACAATCGGTAGCAGTGGGTTGACGAAATCCATATTTAAGTCGTCGTACCTGAGCACAAGGGTGTATTTGTTTTCCTTATAGATTTTGTCAAAGTCGATTGTGCCTCCGCCGATGAGATCGGTATATTTTTCTCTGCAGGCAGGAATGCGGAATCCGTCAAGGTCGAACCCATAACCATCTTGCTGTCTCTGCAGGAAGTTAGGGGCGAAAAGATAGAAATTCTTATGATTAACGATTTCAGAAGGTATCTTCCCGCTCATCCTGTTGCCGCCTATATTGAAACGTCCTACGTCTCCGTTGGTATTGCAATTGTCCTTATTATCGAGCATAAAGCTCAATGAACCCGGGAATGAGGTGAAATCAGCATCTACGGACAGCAAACGCAGATTCTTGCAGTTCCCGATTGATTCGTGAATTGGTCCCGAGAACCTACCTCTAAGTTCCAGGCTTTCAAGTGAAGAAAGGTTCCCGATATTCTCCGGAAGACCGCCGGACATCTGTTGGGCATACAAATCGAAAAATTTAAGATTCTTGAGGTTGCAGATGGCAGACGGGATGCTTCCTGTGAGGAAAGGACTGCTTATCGAAAGGGATTCCAAAGAAGAGAGTCCGCCTATCCCTTCCGGCAGCACTCCTGAGAATCCTCCGGACAGAGCAAGTCTCTGGAGACTTTTCATTCCGCTGATTGATTCCGGTATGATGCCTATTTTTTCACGTGGTATTTCAACTGTTTCATAATCATTTAGTAAATACCATCCTTTGATATATATTTCAAGTTCCTTTAGTTTTGACAGATTACCAAGTCCCTGTGGCAGATCTCCTTCTATCAGCCAGGAGACGAAGAGTTTCTCCAGATTCGTAAGATTTCCGAGACTTTCGGGAAGAGGGCTTTTTGATACGAAAGGATCGGGGTCATAAGGTTTCCCGGACAGGTTCATAACGGAAAGACTAGTCGAGAGAGTCAATTCCTTGAGGTTCTTGAGATTCCCAATTTCTGAAGGAATCGGTCCCGGGATGTTGACGCCACTGATTGACAGAACTTCCAATGATTCCAGATTTCCTATTTCTGCAGGAATAGGTTCGATCATTCCTAAATTTACGTCTCCGATAATCAAAGTTTTCAGATGGCTCAATTCGCCGATGGATGCCGGAATCTTACCCAAATAATAGATTCGCCAGGCAAGATAGCTCTTATATTGAGGACAGATGATTTCTGTCACATATCCGTTTTCAAATTTCACCCTTGCCCATCGTTCCACAGGAATGCCCGGGTCCCAAGGTTCTCCCCAATATTCGAAATCGCTGTTGTTGATAGAGAGGGCTTCGCGCAGCTCGTGAAGAATCTCCTTCTCCCTCTCCTGAATCGAAGTGTCTCCTTTCTGGTTGACTTTTACCGTGAGAGTCTTTTTGCCGTCGGTAATCACGACAGAGCCGCTTCTTGGCAGAATATCTTCATTCTTATCCGCGACAAAGGTCAGAATGATGTCTGCCGGGACGCTCTTAGTGTCTTCCTTAAGGTGCAGCCAGGAACTGCAATGATCTTCAATCTGCACCTTATATTCCACATTTGAGCTAAGGGTGATGTCGAATGTCTGTGAATGATAGTCGATATCTACTGAATACGTGGAAATTTCCAACATTTCTTTTGCAGTCTGAGATATTTCAAAAGACTCCGACAAGTCTCCTGAGTTGACAGAGACAATTGCGCTCCTGTCCTCGTAACCATTGTTTGCATGAATTGTAACGGCTACCTTCGCCTTGCCGGCCTTTCCGGAAGAAGGTGCCACATTGATCCATCCAACACTTTTGGTGTTCCCCTCCACAACTATTTTCCAGTCCAAGGTACTTGTGAAGGACAGGCTGAACTGCCCTCCGTCCATATCGAACTCCCGGGCTTGCTCGAGTACCTCAGTAAATGTAATCGACGGCGTTTTAGGGGTTTCCTCCTCAGTATTCTCTGCGACAAGTCCAGAGCATCCTGCAAAGGCAAGGATGCAAAGAAAGGCAAGATACAAATTCTGAAATTTTCCAATCGTTTTCATAAAATATTCCCAAAAACGAAAGATACAATTAATTCGGTAGAAAACAAATAGAGTTAGCCCTAAATTTTGTGAATCATTCCTCGTGCACGGAAGGTCCCGAGCGACATAATGACAACTCAAGGTGTGAGGAATGTAAAGATTTTGTAAAACAATAAAATACGAGTATATTTACATCCCGCCTGGGAAGGAAACACCGTAGGCTTTGACTACACAAATCTGATTCCGGCCCAGACGCTCCCTGTCGAGGACAAATCCAGACTTGAAAGCATGAAGGCCACCTTCCTTGGCATCGTCGGCAGCCTCTACAGTTTAGACACTGCCGTTGACCCTCTGGAATAACAGTTCCCCTGCCTTCATCCCTCTGGAATCTTTTCTTGTCTTGCAAGTCGGAAAATTTGCGTGGGGAATGTAGTTTTTTGAAGAGAAATGCGTCTAATGAGCAAAAACGGACAAGAATGACTGAAACTGAATTTGAAATGACAATTCGAAAGCATAAGGGGACCATCTACACGGTCTGCTATATGTTTTCTTCCGACAAGGACGAGGTTGCCGACCTCTTCCAGGAAATCCTTATCAACCTGTGGAAAGGCGCCGACTCTTTCAGGGGAGATGCTGCTATCAGTTCATGGATATGGAAGGTATCCCTGAACACGTGCATTACCTACGACCGAAAGAAAAAACGCAGGCTGCACACTGAGCCTCTGGACATGGATATCGACCTTTTTGATGAGTCGGATGCTATGTCGAAACAGGCCGGAATGCTGAGGGAAAGAATTTCCAGGCTGGGACCTTTTGACAGGGCAATCGTCCTGCTCTGGCTTGAGAATCTGAGCTATGAAGAAATTGGCCAGATTGTCGGAATATCAACAAAAAATGTTTCAATCCGTCTTGTCAGGATTCGTGAACAACTCAAGAATATGCATTAACATGGAAAACAACGACACTTTGCTCGAGTTGAAGGAGCAGATGGAAGAACTGCGTAAAGTTATTGACAAACAGAATATTATCAATGAAAAGATGTTGCGGAAGGTATATCAGACAGGTCTTGGTTCACTTAAAAGGCAGTCCTCGATGACTTATATATTTGCATCCATTGCCATTCTCTGCTCTCCAAGTTTCCTCCATATAGGATTCTCCATATGGTTCGTCATCCTTACAGACCTTATGATGGTTGTCAGCATCATTGCCACGGCAATATGCAACAGACACCTCCCAGACATAAACAGCGACATGATTACAGCAGCCCAAGGGCTGACCGAATTCAAGATGTTCCATGTCAACTGGTTGAAATATGGAATCATCATGATACTCTTCTGGATTGGCTTCGGCATCACGGAAATCATCATGAATAAATCAATGGAAGACCTGGGACTTCCTATAATAGTTGGAATGGGAGTCGGCATTGTCATAGGCGCTGCCATCGGCTTTAAGATATACCGTAAAATTATCATTTCAACCGAAGAACTTATCGCACAGATTGAGTCTGTCAAAGGCTGATACCCGTCCACATGTATAGTGGATGTCCCTGGATTCACGGTCGGGGAAGAATTGAGAGATAACAAAAATCCCGGCAATGAGTGCCGGGGAAAAATCAAGCGATGGTCAGCACCACGGTGTGGTGGCCTGGGCTGTATGGCACCAGGCGGCCGGACAGAGGTTGGCCGTCGAGTGTGAGACTTTCGGCTGAGCCGCGGTGGATGTCGATTTCATAGACCGCCTCACGGAAGGCGCGGTGGACATGATATGAATCCCAATCCTCCGGGAGCAGAGGCTCCAGAAGCAGACCTCCGAAGCGCGGTTTTACGCCGAGCAGGAACTCGCTTATTGTGTACCAGTTCCACGCAGCGGTACCGGTGAGCCAGCTGTTCTTGGCCTCGCCGGGCCTTGCGGCATCTTTTCCGGCAATCATCTGGGAATAGACATAAGGCTCGACCGTGTGCAACTGCTGGTCCTTGATGTAGGCCGGGCAGATTTTCCTCCAATGCTCCCATGCATCCTCGCTTCGGCCAGCAAGAGCCTCTCCGATGATAACCCAAGGATTGTTGTGGCAGAAAATGCCGGCATTTTCCTTATAACCGGAAGGATATGTGGAAATCTCGCCATACTCAATGTAATACTTCGTGAAAGGAGGATTGTTCAGCACGATGCCATGCTCGCAGTCAAGACGCTCCTTCACCGAATCAAGCGCCATATCCACCATGCCCTTGTCGCGGCCTATGCCCGCCATTGAGCACCAGCCCTGGGACTCGATGAATATCTTGCCCTCCTCGTTCTCCTGGCTGCCCACCTTGTTGCCGAAGAAATCGTAGGCCCTGAGGTACCAACTGCCATCCCATCCGTATTTCTCGACAGCTTCGGACATCGCCTCAACCGCTTTGGATGCCCTTTCAGCCTCTTCCTTCAATCCAAGTTCACGACAAAGTTCGATGTACTCGTTTCCGCAGACTACAAACTGGCCGGCAATCATCAGAGACTCTGCCTTGCTGCCCTCCGAATAGTTCTCTGTTGTCTGGAATGACTCATTCGGGTCGTTCGAGAAACAGTTCAGATTGAGGCAGTCGTTCCAGTCAGCGCGCCCTATGAGCGGCAGACCGTGAGGACCGAGATTGTTCAGAACGTGGTCGAACGAAACGGTAAGATGATGC
>JALFNZ010000084.1 GCA_022774085.1 Bacteroidales bacterium | reverse complement strand
ATACTCATAGGTTTGTCTGTCTTGGCATCATAGAATTTCACACCGTCTTTCAGCACCTCTGTACCAAGTTTGACAGTGATGTTTGCTGCAGACTGGCCATCTGCCTTGATGACTGGAGTGTCGATGCTTATTGTAAGATCGGTGGAGGTGTTTCCGCTGTCACCCTGGCCAGGATCCGGATCTGGGTTCTGATTCTGGTCAGTGCCTGGTTCATCGGGTGTTTCCACACCTTCAAGGCCACATGAGGTCGCTGCGGCAAAAGCAGCGACCATCATGAGGAAAGTGAATATTCTTTTCATTATTTGTTATATTTTTCTCTTGATTTCTGCATGGTGCTGAAGAACTGTTCCTTATCAACCACCTTGTAAGAAACCTTCTTGTAGCTCTTGAGAGCTTTGAGAGGAGTCTTGCGGAGCATCGGTACGTTGTTCTCTGTTGCGGAAATCACACTGATTCCGCTCTTGGCTCCCTTCGATGCCTTAGCTTTGTATGCAGCCGGTGCTGCAGGTTCTGTCCAGCCTTTTGTAAGAGTAAGGTTGCTGTTGACATACAGATCCGGGCCATAGAACATTCCATAGTAGTTGAATCCTGCACTTGGATAGTAAGGGTCCTCACCTACCATGATAGGTTTGATGGTGACAGTGCTGTTGTCAGCTGAGACTTCACCAGGGAATACGAGGTCAGCGCCATCGTCATTGAATGCAGCTCCCTGAGGGCCGTTTGCCGCAAGGTAAATCTGGTTTCCTGCCCATGCGACCATAGGGTACATTGTGATGTTGTTTGAAGGTACACTTACAGTACCGTCGGCAGCAATCTGCAGATACCATTTAGGTCCGAAGTCCCAGAAGAGCGACCTGTTGTCATAACCGCTGTATTTTTCGTTGACAAAGAGGTCATAAGCTCCCTGATACTTGAGATAATATGGATTGTCCTCAAATCCGAATCCGAGGCAGAGCAGACGGTTCTGACCTTTGAGCCATGCATTGAATACCTTGGCTTCCTCCTTGAACTCATCGTAGAGAGCATCAACTGCAGCCTTTTCCATATTTGCACTGCTCTTGTAGAGGTCATATACATCCTGGGTGAGGGTCTCAGGATACTCAACAGCATCAGTAATGGTTATCTTGCATGTGCGGCTGCCTGAAGGGACGATGCCACCTTCATAATAATCATATTTAGTGACATCAGCTGTCATGGTCCAGTCACCGAGAAGGGATGTGAACAGAGGTGAATCCACCTTTGGAGCATCCGGCTGCTTGTCTGACTTGATCTGGGCAACAGCCTTGTCATCAGCACCTGAAATGGCGTTAGGAGTATCCTCATCATTATAAAGGAGTACGGCCAAACGAGTTATTTCGTCAGGAACAGTCGAGATTGCCATTGTATATCCCTCATCTGAATTGATAAGTGCAATCTCATCGGCAGTGAACGCATAACCCTGGGAAACAATGTCAGAATAAGTATATGAATAGGACTTATTGTTGAGAAGTTTCTCGAACTCACGTGCATAGTTGGCAGCATATTTTCCTCCTACAGCATTCTTGGTAGGGCATTTCACATTGAAATACACTGCATACGGAGAAGTCTCGCCAGGATCGAGGGCTGTCACGACAACTTCAGGAGCCTTGCCGCTCTTGGCAGGAGTCTCGAATGTCAGATGCTGGAAGTTCTGCGTCTTTCCATCTTCATCACCCATTGCAGTGATGAGGAAATGATATTTATTCTCTGGCTGGATGTATGTAAAGTCTTCAAGTGCGATTTCAATGGCACCTTCAGCGCTCTGACAGCCGTTATAGAATCCGTAAACGGATGTTACGAAAGACTGGAAATATTCCTCATTGTTGTCGTACATAGGAAGAAGGATTTCCTCATAAGTAGCATCGTCGCAAATGAAGAAACAGTACTGGAGAACACCCTCTTCAGGAGTTATCCTCACTATTCCTGATGTTGCTGCAGGAGTAATCTCAACATTTACCTTGGCATCCAGAAGGCTTGGCTGCTGTGCCGTAAAGAAGATTCTCTCATGATATCCGGTCCAATATTTATCCTCATCATATTCTTTTGTCGCAGCCATAGGGCCCCATGGATCATTACCGCCACCCATATTGGCGTAATAGCTGTCCCAATCGAACATTGCAGTATAATAGCCTTCTCCCCAGCCATACTCTGACTCGCCCCAGCCGTACTCTCCGGCAAGGAATACAAGTGGCTCACCAGGCACAATCTGTTCATGGACAACAACCGGCTCACCTGTCCATTCATCAATGACAGGCTGTCCGTTTTCATCGTAGAGATAGATATTGTCATTGTTGTATGTCAGAGTAGCATCGGAATTCCAGTAAACCTGACCGTTTGCCTCCAACAATGAAGCATCTGGATAAGCGAAATATCCATTTTTGAGCTCATTGTACTTAGGAAGAGTTGCTACAGAATAACGAACTACATGGTTCTGCTCCACAATCCCCGCAGGCATTGAAAAATGCAAGGTAAAGCCGTCATGGGAAGTGCTTATAAGTGTAAGAGGCTGCTCATAGGAAGCAGTTGTGAATTCTTCCTGAAGTATATCTTCAAAAAACTCATTGTCAGAAACTTTGAGCGCCAGGGCAAGACTATAAGTGGTATTACCCTCAAGACCTTCCAGGACGATAGCATTGTCTCCGTCTGTTGCAGGGCAGACAGTACCTTTAGCGAAAAGAACAGCTGCATCGAGAGTTTCCTCACCTGGTGCAGATATCTGGTATGCATATTCCTTGATAGCCTCAGTTGTAAGGACAAACTCAGCTGAAAGCGTACTGGTTGATTTCAACGCCAGGACTGCTGTAGGTTGAGGTTTTTCATCTGGTTTTTCGTTTGGTTGCTCATTTGGGTCATCACCCGGTTCTTCCGGTACCACTGGTTCCTGGCATCCGGTCATCGCTCCTGTTGCAGCAATCATAGCCGCAACGAGGAAAAAGTTCAGCATTTTTTTCATTGATAATTTGTTTTTGATAATAAGTTTAGTTCGTTTTATTTACAGACGCTTGTAAATGTATGTCTCAGGAGCTTCCTCAGCTACTGGAGTCATTGTCAACGTCTTATCATCTGCCACAACTGTATATGACGCTCCCCAGGACTTATCATCCGAATATTTACCGCTAAGGACGTCACCGTCCAAAGCCCATGTACCGGAATACTCGCTGACACGGCCCTGACCAAGCATCTGTTTCATCTTGAAACTTCCGTCGGCCTGAAATGTAAGGGTAACCTCTACCTTCTGGTCACCAATCTGTGCTGATTTTGTATATTGAATATCAGTTAGTTCCCAGCTTCCTACAATGTTCGGTCCCTGTGGAGGGACTGGTTTCTTTTCGCAAGAGGAGGCTATTGCAAGAACTGCTGTCATTATGAAAATGAATCTGAGATATTTTTTCATGGTGCAAAAATACATGATTTTTTAATTTGATTAAAATAATATGAAAGATGTCTCGACTTCGCCCGACATGACAACCAGGCGGCTCAACCTCGACATGACATTACAGCCATCCGCCATTCTCGGCCTTGAAGCTGCGGGAAATGATGCTGACCTCCTGGGTGATTTCCATGCCTCCCGGAGGGTTTGTACCTCCGCCCAGGACACTTCCTCCTCCCACTGCACTTATACGAATCTTTCCAGATCCGACCTTGGTAGGATGGATATAGAGCCTTCCATATTTGATTTCAGGTTCCTCAACGATTCCAAGTGCCTGACGGTCAGCCTCATCAATCTCGTAGCCGAGATAAGTCAGACTGACTGAAGACGAGCCGAAGTGCTGTGAAAGGTCTATCCACTGCTTTTTGCCCGTTTCGGCGGTAAGGCAAGGTATTCCCTCTATGTGCATCATCAGCCTCCAGGCATCAATTGCACCGGTGCCCATCTGATGGTAATACGGAGCCATTGACAGCGGCGCCTTTGCGTTCATGTAATATGTCTTTTCCTTTGTCGCTCCGATTCTCGTGTCAATATCATTTGTCGATGAGAGAATCATCTGCTTGAACTCCTCCCTCGAAAATTTCTTGCCAAGTTTCTGCGCATAGGAAAGCCCGAGGGCAACAACACCTGACACATGCGGACAGGCCATTGAAGTTCCCTGCATATATCCGTATTCACTGTTGCTGACATCCTTATTGAGAGTTGACAGCACAGCGCTCTTGTCCAGTGATGAACTCAGATAATATTCTCCGCCGGGAGCCGTGATATTGCACCCAGGGCCATAGTTTGTATAAT
>JALFNZ010000074.1 GCA_022774085.1 Bacteroidales bacterium | reverse complement strand
GGATGGGTTGTCGCAGAGGCGGGCCGTCAGCCATGGGCAATCGAGGGCCTTCTTCCTGTTAAAGCCGCCGTTTCGAGTCTTAGCGTCGGGGCAGTCAAGACCACCTTCTTCCTGTTTGTGGCCATCTTCACCATCTTCCTTGCAATCGAGGTGAGAATCATGCTGAAGGCAATCGCAAAAGGACCGGAAAATGTTGATAATGAATAATATGGAGGATAGAATATGATAACTTACGAATTTCTTCAGAATTATTGGTGGATGCTGATATCCCTCCTCGGGGGTCTTCTGGTCTTCCTGCTTTTCGTGCAGGGTGGCAACTCAATGATTTTCCTTGCAGGAAAGACTGAGGAAGAAAGGCAGGTCATCGTCAATTCAACCGGGCGCAAATGGGAATTCACTTTCACCACGCTCGTGACTTTCGGAGGCGCGTTCTATGCATCTTTCCCTTTGTTCTACAGTACAAGTTTCAGCGGAGCATATTATGTCTGGATGCTCATTCTGGTTACCTTCGTTCTTCAGGCAGTCTCCTACGAGTTCCAGAACAAGGCCGGCAACCTGCTGGGCAAGAATACCTTCCGTGCATTCCTGACTTTGAACGGATGTCTCGGACCTCTCCTTATAGGAACAGCAGTGGGAACATTCTTCACAGGCTCAGGATTCACCGTTAACAAAGAGGCGGCGGGCAACTCTCTCCAACCTGTTATCAGCCAGTGGATTAGCGGATTCCATGGCCTTGAGGCCGTAGCCAACCCTTTCAATGTGGAATTTGGCCTTATGGTGATGTTCCTTACAATGTGCCTCGGTGCCCTTTATCTGATCAACAATATCGATGATGACAAACTCAATTCGTCACTCAGGGGCCGCCTTGGCTTTGTTTTCCTTTGTTTCCTCGTGTGTCTGGTATTCGTCCTTGTACATCTTGTGACCATGCCTGGTTTCGCAGTGGACAGTACAGGCCATGTTTTCATTGAAAAAGCCAAATACCTTCATAATTTCCTTCAGATGCCTGTTGTTCTGGCGCTTTTCCTTGTGGGCGCAGTTCTGCTGGTCTGCGGAGTGGTATTGACCCTCCTTCGCAAAGGATTCCGCAGAGGAATATGGTTCTCTGCTCCCGGCACCGTGATGGTCGTGATGGCGCTTTTCATGATTGCAGGATACAATGGTACATCCTATTATCCTTCAACGGCAGACCTTCAGTCATCCCTGACCCTGGCTAACAGCTGTTCAAGTGAATTTACTCTCAGGGTTATGTCCATCGTATCGCTTATCATTCCTTTTGTCCTTGCCTACATTGTATATGCATGGAGAAAGATGGATCTCAGGTCACTCACCAGAAAGGAATTGGCAGAGACAGACCATAAATATTAATAATTATCATAATCCTTATGAACTTCAACAGACAAATCAGTTTCGTTTCGGCAGAGGAGGCCGTGAAAGTTGTAAAGTCAGGTGACCATGTCCATTTCAGTAGCGTGGCAAGTGCACCGAAAATCCTCATTGACGCCCTGTGCGCAAGAGCAGATGCAGGAGAACTTCGTGATGTACGCATACACCATCTTCACACCGAAGGACCAGCTCCATATACGGATCCGAAATATGACGGAATCTTTTTCCATCAGGGTTTTTTCATCGGAGCAAACGTCCGTAAAGGTGTTCAGAGCGGCTATGCCGACTACATTCCTGTCTTTCTGAGCGAAACCCAGAAACTTTACCGGTGCGGAGCCCTTCCCTGTGATGTCGCGATGATTCAGGTCTGTCCTCCGGACAAGCACGGCTTTGTTTCATTGGGAACTTCCGTCGATGCTACGCTCGCGGCCATCGAATGTGCCAGGACTGTGATTGCTGTTGTGAATAAGAATGTCCCGAGGGCATGGGGACAGGCCATGATTCCGATGTCAATGATTGACATATTCGTCGAGGGCGACACCCCTCTCGAACCGGCTCATTTCAGCCAGCCTAATGAGGTGGAAACAGCTATAGGACGTCATTGCGCCGAACTGATTGAGGATGGGGCATGCCTGCAGATGGGCATAGGTGCCATTCCCAATGCCGTACTTGCCCAGCTGGGCTCGCATAAGCATCTTGGAGTTCATACGGAAATGTTTGCCGACGGAGTGCTTCACCTTGTGGAAAAGGGGGTGATTGACGGTAGCAACAAAGTTACGGACAAAGGCAAATTGGTGTCAACCTTCCTTATGGGATCGCAGGAAGTCTATGATTTCATAGATGACAACCCAATGGTCTCGATGATGGACGTCGGTTATACCAACGACCCATACATCATTGCCCAGAATCCTAAGATGACTGCAATCAATTCAGCAGTTCAGATTGACCTTACCGGACAGGTATGCGCCGATTCGATAGGAACCAAATTCTACTCCGGAGTGGGAGGACAGTGCGATTTCGTTTTCGGCGCCTCCCTCTCCAAGGGTGGAAAGGCTATCATAGCCATGCCTTCATGCACCAATAAGGGAGAAAGCAAGATTGCTCCTACGATAATCAACGGTGGAGGCGTTGTCACGACCAGAGCTCATGTACATTATGTAGTGACCGAATATGGTGCCGTTGACCTCTATGGGCGATCTATGCAGGAAAGAGCCAAACTCCTGATAAGCATTGCACATCCGGACCATCGGGAGGCTCTGGACCGCGCTGCGTTCGAGCGTTTCGGCCCTCACTACCATAGTTTCTGAGTCAGTTTGAGGTAGATGTTCTGTCATATTTTTTTTGCAAACCAGTCCTGAAATGTTATCTTTGTGGCCCCTTAACATAAGCTTACCCTAAACGATATATATATGCGACTTGGCTTTGACAACGGAAAATATCTGAAGATTCAGTCTGAACAGATTAAAAAAAGAATCTCACAGTTCGGAGACAAACTCTACCTCGAATTCGGAGGAAAACTATTCGACGACAATCATGCAAGTCGGGTGCTCCCCGGTTTTCAACCCGACAGTAAATTGCAGATGCTCATGCAGTTAAGTGACTGCGCTGAGGTCGTACAAGTAATCAGTGCTCTTGATATAGAGAAAAACAAAATGCGCGGAGACCTCGGTATCACATACGATGAGGATATCCTGCGTTTGAGAGAGGAATTCGAAAAAGTCGGACTCTATGTAGGACCTGTCGTAATCACCCACTTTAATGGACAGGCAAGTGCCGATGCTTACCGTAAAAGACTTGAGCGTCTGGGTATTACGGTCTGCTACCATTATACGATTGACGGTTATCCGAACAATGTAGCCTTGATTGACTCTGAGGAAGGTTTCGGCAAGAATGATTATGTTGAGACGACAAGGCCTCTTGTTATCGTCACGGCTCCGGGACCTGGAAGCGGAAAGATGGCAGTATGCCTGAGCCAGCTCTACCATGAACACAAAAGGGGAGTGAAGGCCGGCTATGCGAAGTTCGAGACCTTCCCAGTGTGGAACCTACCGCTCAAACACCCGGTCAACATTGCCTATGAGGCTGCCACTGCAGATTTGAACGATGTCAACATGATTGACCCGTTCCATCTGGAGGCTTATAACAAGATAGCAGTCAACTACAACCGTGACATTGAAATCTTCCCTGTGCTGAATGCTCTCTTTGAAGGTATTTATGGTGAGAATCCGTACAAGTCTCCTACGGATATGGGAGTCAATATGATAGGTTTCTGCATGAGTGATGAGGATGTTTGCTGCAATGCTGCCCGTGACGAGATTATACGCAGATATTACAGAGCCCTTGATACATTGGCAGAGAACGGAAGCAATGAGAGCGAGGTGAATAAGATTGCCCTGATCATGCAGCAGGCAAAGCTTACGACTGCCTATCGCCGTACCACGGTGGCCGCCCGCGAACGTAAGGAACTCTCCGGTGCAGCATCTTCAGCCATCGAACTTCAGGACGGAACCATAATCACCGCAAGTACAAGCTCACTTCTCGGCCCGAGTGCCGCCCTGATCCTGAATGCCGCAAAACATCTTGCAGGCATACCTCATGAAGTCAAACTCATTCCTGAAGAAATGATTGAGCCTATCCAGAGAATGAAAGTCAGCTTCCTTCACGGTCACAACCCTCGCCTTCATACGGACGAGGTGCTCGTAGCCCTCTCAATGCTCAGCATCAAGGATGAAAACTGTCGCCGTGCACTTGAACAGCTTTCTAAATTTTACGGATGTCAGGTCCATTCCACGGTGATGCTCAGCGAAGTTGACCGCAAGATATTCCGCAAGCTCGGTGTAGGTCTAACCTGCGATCCTGTCCGTAAGGAATAGACTAACATTTGACATATCTCAATGTTTTTCTTATCTTTGCAAAGATTGGCGTAAGGAAAACAGAGACAATGAAAGCTGGATTTAAAGACAGATATATCAGAGTCCCTCTCAGACATTTGACTACAAAGGTGTCCGAGAGGGATATGATGTTGGTACTGTCCCTGTTGGTGGGCATTGCCTGCGGTCTGGCTTCTGTACTTCTGAAAACGGCAGTGGAATTCATACACGAACTGCTCACAAGCTGGTTCGACAGCTCGGACTACAATTTCCTCTACCTCATCTATCCGGGTATAGGTATGCTCTTGGCCTTGCTTTTCGTCAAATATGTCATTAAGGATAATATTGGCCACGGAGTGACGAAAGTGCTTCTCGCCGTTTCCAAGAATGAATCCAAAATCCGCCCTCACAATATGTGGTCTTCGGTTGTAGCTTCCTCAGTTACAATCGGTTTCGGAGGATCGGTCGGAGCCGAGGCTCCTATCGTATATACCGGGGCCGCCATCGGATCCAATGTTGCGAGATTCATGGGACTGTCATACAAGAACATGACCATCCTCCTTGGCTGCGGTGCTGCGGGTGCGGTGGCGGGAATATTCAAAGCCCCGCTCGCCGGTGTGCTTTTCACTCTTGAGATACTCCTGTTCAATATCTCGATGACCTCCATCCTTCCGTTGCTCCTGTCCACGATATCAGCGACGGTGGTATCTTACATTTTCCTCGGCGACCAGCTTCCGTTTGCCTGTACGCTCTCGCAATTTACAATGCACAATATCCCGTTCTACATCCTTCTGGGACTATTCTGTGCAGCTTGTTCCATCTATTTCACACGCACCACACTTTGGCTAGAGGACAAAATCAAAAGCATAGAGAAGCCTTTCCTCAGATGGGGCATATCTGCCCTGTGCCTGGGTCTTCTCATCTTTCTTTTTCCGCCACTTTACGGTGAGGGATACGGATATGTCCATGAACTTCTGAACGGAGGCTCTATTGACTTGGAAGGCCGCACGATACTTGCATTTTTTATGCGTACACCTTGGACAGTACCGCTTTTCTTCCTGCTGATCCTCCTTCTGAAAGTCTTTTCCATGTCTTTCACCAATGCCGGAGGAGGAGTGGGAGGTACTTTCGGTCCTACTCTTTTCATTGGGGCCATTGCCGGATTCGTGCTTTCCCGTACCATCAATCTTATAGGAGGGGGTGCGATTGTGCCGGAACAGAACTTCGTGCTTGTTGGAATGGCGGGACTGATGGCAGGAGTCATGCAGGCTCCGATGACAGCCATCTTCTTGATTGCGGAAATCTCCGGCGGATATGAACTGCTCATTCCTTTGATTCTCACTGCAACAGTATCATTCGGTTTCGCCAGGATGGTTGAGCCGTATTCCATCTATACCAAGCGAATTGCCAAGAGGGGAGAGTTGCTCACCCATGACAGTGACCAGGCCGTGCTTACTTTGTTGAAAACCAATGAATTGATTGAACAAGATTTCAATACAGTGAAGATTGATGCCACCCTTGGAGAACTTGTGGATGTAGTGGCCAATTCCACCAGGAACATTTTCCCTGTAGTGGATTCCAAACACCATTTCCAAGGTTACGTATCTCTTGAGGATATCCGTAGAGATATGTTCAAGAAAGATTTATACGACACTCTTCATGTCTATAATTTCATGAAATCCGCAACGGCCTATGTCTATGTGGATGAAAAAATGGATAGTGTTATGAAGAAGTTCGAAAAAACCGAAGCCTGGAATCTGCCTGTAGTGGAGAAGGACAGAACTTATGTCGGCTTCGTTTCAAAATCCAAAATTTTCTCCGCTTATCGAGACCAGCTCAAGCAAGTGTCACATGACTGATCCGGCCGGTCCTAATAACCACATATATGCAGGAACTATATATCAAGACAATAGCTGCCAAGCTGGGACTTCAGGTCTGGCAAGTTGAGAATTGCATTACTCTATTTGAGGATGGCGCAACCATACCGTTCATAAGTCGTTACAGGAAAGAGCGTACCGGTGGCCTCGATGAAGTAGCCATTGCCCAAATAAAGCATTACACAGAGCTATATACTCTCATGCAGAAGCGTAAAGAGTCGGTTATCGAGACCATTGAAAAAGCCGGAGCACTCACTCCGGAACTCAAGAACAGGATCGGACAATGTGTTGAAGCCCAGGAACTTGAAGATATTTACCTTCCATTCAGACCTAAACGAAGGACAAGGGCCACCATTGCCCGTGAGGCAGGGCTGGAGCCTCTTGCAGACAAGATGTTCAATGTCACAGTTTCAGACCCTTCTGTCGAGGCTCGTAAATATACTGGTGAGAAGGTAGCCACAGTAGAAGAAGCTCTTGCAGGTGCCCGTGACATTGTTGCCGAGCGTTTGAGTGAAACAGCAAATGTCAGGGAAACACTTCGCAGCATTTTCCGCACAAGAAGGATAGCAACCAAGGCCACCAAGAAGGCTGACTCTCCGGAAGGAAAGAAATATCAGGCATATTTTGACTGTTCCGAGCCAGTCTCTAAGATACCTCCACACCGCCTCCTTGCAATGCTTAGGGCTGAAAATGAAGGATTCATATCTTTAAAGATTGATGCAGATGCAGAAAAATGCTGCAAGAAACTCTATTACGATTTTTGTCAGGAAAGGCACTATCCGTCAGCAAAGCTTGCAGACCAGTTGAATCAGGCCTTCGATGATGCATACAAACGTCTTCTTGAGCCTTCCATCTCAAATGAGATATTGAAAGAGGCTAAAGAGAAGGCAGATGTAGAGTCTGTCAGAATATTCGGTGAGAATCTTCGTCAGCTCCTTCTGGCCGCTCCAATTGGTCAGAAGCGCACTCTTGCCATAGATCCGGGATTCAGGACAGGCTGCAAGGTGGTCTGCCTCGATGCTCAGGGTAACCTGCTGCACCATGAAGCAATCTTCCCGCATCCTCCTGTCAATCAGAAGATTAAGGCTATAACTTCCGTATCCGATATGGTCAACAAATACGGCATCGAGGTGATAGCTATAGGAAACGGAACGGCAAGTCGTGAGACAGAAGAGTTCATAAAACGTGTTCCTCTGCCCAAAGGTGTACGTGTGTTCACAGTCAGTGAGGATGGTGCTTCCATCTATTCAGCTTCGGAAGTCGCGCGTGAGGAGTTCCCGGATTATGATGTCACAGTACGTGGGGCAGTCTCGATAGGCCGCCGTCTTATGGACCCTCTTGCCGAACTTGTCAAGATTGATCCGAAATCTCTCGGAGTGGGGCAGTATCAGCATGATGTCGATCAGGCTCTTCTGAAGGAGACATTGGACAATACGGTTGTCAGCTGTGTGAATAGTGTAGGCGTAAACATCAATACAGCAAGTAGTTATCTTCTGAGTTACGTGTCCGGAATCGGCCCTGTTCTTGCTGACAATATTGTTGAATATCGCCGTCAGAATGGTCCTTATACTTCAAGGCGCCAGCTTACCAAGGTCAAGAGACTTGGCGACAAGGCTTTTGAGCAATGTGCCGGTTTCTTGCGCATCACGCAAGCAGAAAACCCTCTTGATAATTCTGCCGTACATCCTGAGGCATATCATATCGTGGACAAGATGGCGCGTGACCTGAACGTATCGGCAAAAGAGCTTGTCGGCAATTCGGATCTGTGCTCGAAAATCGATGCTTCCAAGTATGTTGAGGGCGATTTCGGCCTTCCGACCATCAATGATATCATAAAAGAACTCCGCAAACCTGGACTTGATCCCCGTGAGAGTGCTTCTGAATTTGAATTCTGCCATGACATCAAGACTATTGAAGACCTTGTTCCTGGCATGGAACTCCCTGGCATTGTGACAAATATCACTGCCTTCGGTGCGTTCGTGGATATTGGAATTAAGCAGAATGGCTTGATTCATGTCTCCCAGATGGGCGTCAAAGGTCTTCAAGATCCTTCCAAGGTCCTTAAACTTCATCAGCAGGTGAAGGTCACAGTCCTGTCTGCTGACCTTGACAGACTGCGCATTTCCCTTCGTCTTAACAAGTCGTAATCCTATTGCAGCCCATTCAAGTCCATATCGTTATTTATGCAGATTCTTTCGTCCGGAGTATTGTGAAAGAATAACTCCAAGAGTAGAAATGGCAATTCCACCCCACTGCCTCAGGTTGAGGATTTCGTGCCCTAATGCCCATGCAATCATTGCAGCCACTACAGGAATCAGCGCAGAGAAAATGCTTGACTTTGCGACTCCAAGCACTTTGATTGTACTGACCCAAAGCGAGAATGCCATACTTGAACATAGTACTGCCAGACAGATAATCGGATATACAACTTCGGCTGAGAAATACAACTCCCTGTTGAATCCGTCCAAACCATTCCATAGGAATAATGGGAGGAGATATATGCTTCCAATCAGAAACTGATACATGACAATCACCTGAGCTGCATAATTGCCGGATAAACTTTTTGTCAGAGATGCATGCCCAACCTCAGCGATCACAGCCACAAGCAGGAACAGGATGCCAATTACCAGATGTTCACCAACCTCACCCTTTGCCATGGCTACCATAATGATACCTACAAGTGAAAGCAGAATGCCCGCAATATTTATAAGGTTAATTTTTTCTTTGAAGAAAACGATACCTGCACCAACAGAGAAGATAGGGATGGTGGCAATAACCATAGCACTGATGGTCGGTGAACCTGTAAATTTCAAACCATAGGTTTCAAAGATGAAGTAGATAAAAGGCTCACAAAGAGCAAGTGCCAAAAACTTAGGCCAGTCTTTCTTTTGGATTGCCATGCTTTTCCCGCTTGCAGCATTGAACAGAAACAACATGAATCCTGCAATGAATATCCTGACAAAAATAAAATAGAAAACAGGAATATCATGTGCAATCAATGTATCAGTCCAGATATACGACATTCCCCATAGGGCGATGGCAAAGGCCGATACAATATATATATACGATTTTTTAAATACAGGCTTACTTTGAATATCCATGTCACGAATTATAGTATTTTTCCTTCTCGTACTACTTCTTTCCCGTCAAGATATACGGACTCGACCACTCCTTTCAGTGTAACACCCTCATAAGGGCTCCATCCGCACTTGCTGAGTATCAAGTCCTTGTTTACAGTAAATTCTCTGTCATAGTCGAAGATTACAAGATCTGCATACCAGCCTTCTTTCAGCCGGCCTCTTTTCAATCCATAGATGTCTGCTGCCTTTTCAGAGAATACCGATGCAATCCTTGTAAGAGGGATATCCTCCTGATCAGCCACGGTCAGCAGAACGGGCAGGGTGAACTGGACTGAAGGAAGACCGGATGGCGCCTTGCAGTAATTCCCGTTCTTTTCACTTTCCAAGTGAGGCGCATGGTCAGAACCAATTGTGTCAATAAGACCCTGACTCAAAGCTTCCCTTAAAGCCTGCCTGTCTGAAGCACCTTTTACAGAAGGGTTGCATTTGAGCTTGCTCCCAAGTCTTTGATAGTCTTCATCGCTGAACCACAGATAGTTGCATGAAGTCTCAGCAGTAATGTCAGGATTGCTGATTTTTGCAGCCCTGACCATTTCCACTTCCTCTTTCGTAGAAATGTGGCAAAGCGTCAGCCTGGTATTGTGCCTCATTGCCATTTCAAGAGCTTTTATGGTCGATTTTATGCAAGCCCTGCGGCTTCTGATATTTTCATGTTCCTCAAATGGAATATCCTCGCCATATTTCTCCTTGGCTTTTGCAAGATTCTCCCTTATGGTCTGCTCATCCTCGCAATGCACAAGAACGGGCTTCTGATTCATGGCAAACACCTCTTCCAGAGCGCTGCCGGAGTCCACAAGCATATTTCCTGTCGAGGATCCCATGAATACCTTCAATCCTGCAAAATCCTTCGCACTGATGCCTGTCTGCTCATCACCATTGATGATAATTCTTTGTATATCAGCTACATTTTTGTTCGTGATACCGAGGTGGAACATGACATGATTTGCACCTTTTTCTGCTGCAATCCCTATTTTTTCCTTAAGTGCGGCCGCAGATATTGTTGGGGGATTGGTATTCGGCATATCCATAACGGTGGTCACACCACCGGCAAGAGCAGCTCGCGACTCCGTGCCGATATCAGCCTTTTGCACAAGTCCCGGCTCCCTGAAATGCACATGGGCATCAATTCCTCCTGCCATTATGCATCTGCCTTGGATATCAATAATTTGCAGATTTTCAAATTTCTTTGAAAGATAGTCTGAAAGCATTTCGTATGGCAGATTCATCCCTCCTGCCGATGAAGGCAACTTTGTACTTCCATCCTTCTCCTTGAAACACACTCCTGCAATCTTGTCACCATCAACAAGTACAGATCCGTCACCTTCCCTTTCACCAGTTGCCAGATAGGCATTATGAAGCAAAATCATATCTTCCTTGGTTTTATTTTTCTCATTTTAAGTAGCATAACTCCCCAGAAAGCCTCTCCGAAGATTCCGCTGCTCATCTTGGACGTTCCTTCTTTCCTGTCAACGAAAATGATCGGAACTTCCTGAATCTTGAAGCCGAGCCTGTATGTTGAATATTTCATCTCAATCTGGAAACCATATCCTTTCATTCTGATATTATCCAAATCTATGGTTTCCAATACTTTACGCTTATAACACTTGAACCCGGCTGTTGTGTCATACACTCTCATCCCAAGTATGGTCCTGACATATACCGAAGCATAATAAGACATGATTACCCTTCCGATTGGCCAGTTGATGACGCTGATACCGTTGCAATACCTTGAACCGATGGCTAGGTCTGCACCACCGACTGCACATGCCTCATACAGTCTTGGCAGGTCTTCGGGATTGTGGGAAAAATCCGCATCCATCTCGAAAATATAGTCATAGCCATGATCCACTGCCCATTTGAATCCTGTAATATACGCTGTTCCTAGCCCAAGTTTGCCTGTTCTTTCGATAATGAAAAGCCTTTGTGGAAATTCCTCCATCAGCCTCTTGACAATAGATGCTGTGCCGTCAGGAGAACCATCTTCAATGACTATTACATGATACTCTCCCTCAAGGGCAAAGACTGCTCTAATGATCTTTTCAATGTTCTCTTTCTCGTTATAAGTTGGAATTATAACAATTTTCTTATCCATAATATATTGTTATTCAATTGCTTTCATCATCTCAGCCACAGCGGCTTCAAGTTGTTTGTCTTCTCCTCTGAGTACCGAAGCCGGGTCATTGTAAACAAGTATGTCCGGTTCGATATCCATATTCTCCAAATATCGGCCCTCTTTTACACCGATTACTCCAACCTGAGGAATTCCAAAAACAAGTGTCGGGTCAATCTGTGTTTCCCACCAAACTGCTGTCATTGTGCCCGGGACCGGAGTTCCGATGAGTTTTCCAATACCCAGAGTCTTGTAAATATACGGGAATCCGGATGCGTCGGAGTAATTGTCTTCACCGACAAGAACACAAGATGGCTTGTTCCATTTGTTCCACGGATCAGATCCTATATATTGTCCCCTTGGCTCGAAGCGAGTATATTCCTTTCCGCTGAGCAGTGTGGCGAGGTCATCATGAAGCCATCCGCCACCGTTGTGCCTTGTATCAACGATTACCGCCTCGCAACTTCTGTATTTTCCGAGCAATTCAGAGAACACCCTTCGGAAACTCTCGGAATCCATTCCTTCTACATGAACATAGCCCACTTTGCCTCCGGAGAGTTTCCTGACCATTTCAGCCCTTTGCTCAACCCATCTGTTGTACATCTGAACAGCATCGGAACTACCCGTCTTCACGACGATATCCTCACTTTTGCGACCTTTGCCGCTTATGCTCAATGTGACTTTCTTTCCAGCTTTCATCCTAAATGCCGGGAAGAAGTCCTGTCCGGCTGCAATCTTCACGCCATCGATTGCTTCAATGATATCGCCTTCCTTGATTTGTGGCGCCTGGATATAGAGAACGCCTCCTTTGAGAATCTCTTTTATGCGAAGTCCATCACCTTGATACTCATTGTCGAAAAGGACTCCAAGTGCAGCACTGTTCAGGTTGGAACTGTAATAGTATCGTGCACCGGTATGTGAACCGTTAAGTTCTCCAAGCATTTCGGACAGCAGTTCCTGGAAATCGAAATTATTGTTGATATGTGGCAGGAATTTCTCATATACGTCCTTGTATCCTTTCCAGTCGATTCCATGGATGGACGCATCGTAGAATTTTTCCTCCACCTGTTTCCAAACATGGTTGAAAATATAAGTCCTTTCGGCTGCAGGGGAGTGGTCATATTCTCCGTTGAAAGCAATGGTTTCCAGTTTTCCTCCTGCAACCGGCATCTTCATAATGCCGTTTCTGCCGAGGATGAACAGTGTCTTGCCATCAACAGAAGGATAGATGCCGCCAGATACATTGGAAGAAATGATCTTGAAACTTCTATCCTCGATATTCAACTCACAAAGGTCCATTGTCTTTGCTGAACGGACCATGTAGTACAACTTTTTACCATCTTCTGTGAGGTAATGGTCTCCAATAGAGCCAGAGAACGGTGTAAGACGAAGAATCCTGTTCTGCCTGTCAGCAAGGTCAAGCACAATCTTTTCTGCCTTCTCTTCATTTTTGATGCTGTCCTTTTTCTCCTGTTTCTTTTCTTTGTCTGACTGCATCATAGCTTTGAGATCCCTATCCTCCCTATCTTGCCTGAATTGGCTGTAAGTCTCTCTGTCAAAGAACATTATATATATATCCCGTTCAGCTCCCCAGCTTCCATGGCTTCTGTAGCCGGCTTTGTCCGAAGACCATGTCATCGCCTTTCCTTTCATTGCCCATCTGAAGCCACCGTCAGAATATCCACTTTGAGTGAGGTTGGTGATTTGCCCACTTTCAACATCCACAACGGCAACATCCTCATTGTTCCAGCCACCGTCACCCTGCCAGTTGCAAAGAATGTATCTGCTGTCAGGGCTCCACTCATATGCCTGGTCTCCATCAGAATATGAATAGTTGATATCTTTTTTTACGAGAATTTTCTCCTTCCCGCTTTTAAGGTCCATCACTGCCACGCCGGTTCTGTCCTTCAGATATGCGATGTATTTCCCGTCAGGAGAAACTTGAGGCTGGAAACAGGTCTGCCCCACCGGTGTAATCCGTTTTTCTTCTGTCTTGAGGGAGTAGGTGAAATATTTGTCATCCTTTACGGTGAGAGACGTGCCCCAGATTCCCCAGCTTCCGTCCCTTTCGGATGAATAATATATAGTCTTACCGTCTTTTGAGAATGTAAGGTCCCTTTCTTGTTCCGGTGTGTTTGTTATGCATCTGGTGGTGTTGTGGTCTGTCGATGTCACGAATACATTGCCCCTGACAATGAATGCCACCTCTTTTCCATTCGGAGATACTGCCAGGTCGGTAGCTCCAGACATCACACTTTTCAATTCTTTCTCTTTTGTGTAATTGTCGGTTATTATCTCAATATTTACTTTCTCAGGATGGGCTCCCTCCCTGAAGGTATAGAGCTCTCCGTCAAGTGAGAAGGAAATCGTGCCTTCATCTGAAACTGAAATATATCTTACAGGGTTGCCTTTGGCATGGGTCAGCTGAACGGTTTTGCCTGAATCTGATATACTGCTTCTATATATATTATATGTACCGTCAGCTTCGCTAAGATAATAGAAAGTGTCTCCATCTTTGGCGAATACCGGATTGCGGTCTTCGCCCTTGAAACCTGAAAGTTTGGTAAATTCAGAGTTTCCGTCCATTACCAGACCACTCTTGCCATTAGTAGTCTTGCACATCCATATATCCCTGGTTACAGAAGATGTATGATGCTTCCTGAAAGGATCCTCATATCCTTTGATATCCTCATATAGTACAATACCCTTTGAATTGATACTCATTGAACCAACGGGCATTGAGGTCACCTGTCTCGGCCTTCCGCCTTCAAGACCTACGGCATAGATTTGTTCCGAGCCCGGGAAGTTGCCATAAGCAGCATCCTGCTGGATGGCTGCCGCAAACCAGATTTCGCCATCATCAGTTACCGCAAGAGGTGTCTCCTTGCCTGACCAGGTAGTAAGTCTTTTGGCAGTCCCCCCGTCTGCGCTTACAACAAATATATCTTTGCCACCTTCCCTGTATGAACTGAAAACTATCTGTTTTCCATCCGGAGTCCAAATCGGGTCTGAATCATAAGCTGGGTCGCTTGTGAGTTGGAATGCCCTGCCACCTTCGGAAGGTACTACGAAGATATCGCCTTTGTAACAGAATGCGATTTTGCTCCCGTCCGGGGATATGTTGTTCTTACGAAGCCAAAGAGGGGAGTCCTGAACATTGGCAGACAAAGATGCAGCGGCGGTTGCCATGGCTAAAAGTGCCGATAAGATATATTTCATGATATACACTATTAAATTTATATTACATTGCTCAACAATAAATCAAGCCTACAAAAATAGCAAATTGTTTCCATATATATAGGTATAAAGAAGGAAATATTACTTTTTGCAAAAATTTTATAAAAAAGTTTGGAAGTTAAGAAAAAAGCGCTACCTTTGCACTCCCATTTGAAAAACGGGTGTCTGCAAAAGACATGAGTTCTGGAAAAGACTGTGCAGAGAGGTTTTGAACTGCGAACTGAGTTTCGAAAAATTTTTCAAAAAAGTTTCAAAAAAGTTTGCAGATTCAGAAAAAAGCCTTACCTTTGCAACCCCGATTCAAAAACGGGTCTGACGCCTGAAAATGATCCGCGGCTTGATCCAAGGACACAGATATCAGATAGTTTTTTGAATTATTTTGAGATGGATGCAAGGCGGACGAAGTGAGGAGAGAGGGAGTTACCTAGTGGTAATGACCGACCGACGAACAAGTCCAACGCAGCAGCCGCTCAAAAGAAGCAAAAAGAGAGATCTTTGAAAAGACTGAGATTTAGTACAAGAAGCAAGTACCGAGAAACTAAAGAAATCGAGAAGCGTTAATTCTTTTGGAATTAAGAGTTGTCAGGATGAGCTAAGAATTATATAGAGATATACAATGAAGAGTTTGATCCTGGCTCAGGATGAACGCTAGCGGCAGGCTTAACACAT
>JALFNZ010000066.1 GCA_022774085.1 Bacteroidales bacterium | reverse complement strand
TACCCATTTTGTCAACATTACTTGGGCAGAGCGTTCGCGGGTTAATTTCTGGCTATTGAATGCCTTTATCGGCATTTTACTGATATCCTTTTTGTTATATGCCATTGTCATCCCGGCAGTGATGCTTGTCCGGCAAAAACGACAGAGGCGCATGCTCGTCGAAAAGGCCATGGAAGCGGAAAAATCCGAGAAGAGAGTCAAGGATATCCTTTCCGACCTTGATGTATATCTGTGGAGGGTATTACCTGACATGACATTGAAGTTTTCTGATTCTTTCTATAAGGATTTTAACTTTCCGGAGGGCAATCTGGACATAGAAACTGTTCTCTCCTTCATTCAGGAACCGGGACGCAGCCAGATCCGCAATCTTCTTTTTGAAGAGAATTTCGAGGGTGACAAGGATGTACAGGGACTGCTTGAATTGCCGGATAATCCGGTTCCGCGGCCGATACTCGTCCATTCTATAAGTCTCAATAAGTACACATTCGGAGTAGAAGGGCAAAAGATGCTGAAGGCAGGTATCTTTCATTTCAATGATAAGGCATATTACCGCAATGAGGAACTCCGCCAGGCTTACAAGCGCAGTGAAGAATTTGCAGAAAAAGAGAGTTTCCTCTCTTCTATAAGCTCGGAATTTCAGGCTCCAATGGATAAGATTGAGGTTTACTCTCAGTTCCTTATCCAGAATTTCAGAGAGAGTTCCGATGAGCAGAAAGAAACCGCAGCTCAGATGGTTGTAGAGGGTAACATGCACATAGTCAGGCTTTTGGATGATGTCATGGGTGTTACCAAGCAGGGCGGGAAGATTGAAAGATACATCTCCGCATGCAAATTGTCCGAGATGATGGAACAGGTGTATATCAATACTTCCAGTGCCGTTCCTGACAATGTCAAATACAAATTCAAAGGAGGACCGGATTCATTGAAAATCATGGTTTGCCGTCCTGATTTCATTCGTCTTATGGGAAGCCTTATGTTCACTGTTTTCCTGTCTGCAAAAGATGAAGTTTCCATTGGTTGGCGATATAATCCTGATTGCAAAGACTTAGAGGCTGTAATATTCATCGAGAACGGCAAGGTTGATTTAGCCCTGTATGGCCCGACGGTGGAAAAACTTGGAGGAAAGATACAACTCCTGGAGAAGAATGATGGTACCTGCAGTCTGGAGCTTAGTTTCCATGAAATCTCTTATGACTTTTAGTCGGAGAATTTCTGAAAATAACTATCTTTGCGCGCCGGAGGAGGGTGTCTCTCTTCCATGTATGGAAACTATCTAAACATTAATTACATATGGATACTCCAAAAGTTGCAGTCATTATGGGCTCGATAAGCGACTATGACATTATGTCACAGGCAATTGCAGTCCTCGAAGAACTCGGAATCGAAGTAGTGAAAAAAGTAATCAGCGCGCACAGGACTCCTGACCTCATGTGTGAATTTGCAAAATCTGCCCGTGCCAACGGCATAAGCGTTATAATCGCGGGAGCAGGCGGAGCAGCACATGTTGCAGGCGTGGTAGCCGGTATGACAACTGTTCCTGTCATTGGAGTTCCAATCCAGACAAAGGCACTCGGCGGTCTTGACTCTATGCTTTCAATCATTCAGATGCCTCCGGGAATCCCTGTAGCCACCATGGCAATCAATGGAGCAAAGAATGCCGGTCTGTATGCCGCCCAGATTCTTTCCCTGTCCAACCCTCAGATTGAGGCTGCCCTTCTGGAGTTCAGAAGAAAACAGACTGAGAAGGTACTTGCGGCAGAAATCTAATCTCTTCAGATATCAAATTGCGACATAATATGAACAATCATCGCATCTACGTTGAAAAGTATCCTGAATTTCAGGTTGAGGCCCGCAGCCTCCTAAGTGAACTTAATGAAAACCTTCAGCTCGACCTGGGATCTCTCAGGTATCTGAATGTCTATGACCTGTTCGGATTCTCAGATTCTCTTTTGGAGAAATGCCGCTACAGCGTATTCGGAGAAATAGTAACTGACAGTGTTACAGATTCTTGTGACCTTTCGGGTTCAAAATACATTGCTGTCGAATATCTTCCCGGACAGTTCGACCAGAGGGCAGCTTCGGCTGTTGACTGTGTCCGTCTGATAGACCCTTCTGCCGATGTGACCATCAAGAGTTCCAAACTCATCGTCCTTCCTGGTAACACATCGGATGACACAATTGCCAAAATCAAACATTATTATATAAATACAGTCGAATCAAGGGAAAAGGACCTTTCCCGCCTCGTCCGGACCGAACAGCCGGAGGTCATTCCGGTGAAGGTGCTTGAGGGACTTACCTCCCTTGGGGAGGAGGAACTTGCACCATATTGCAAGAAGATGGGACTGGCGATGAATGCCGACGACCTTCGTGAGGTGGTGAACTATTTCAAGAAGGAGGGACGTGATCCTTACGAGACCGAGCTCCGCATCCTTGACACATATTGGAGCGACCACTGCCGCCACACCACTTTCACCACCGAGCTTGAGGAGATTTCCGTCGAGGATTCCTTCATAAAGGGCGAGATTGACGGTACCCTCAACCTCTACATGAAGATTCGCAAGGACCTGGGTCGTGAACATAAGGGCTTGAACCTGATGGATATGGCAACGGTAGGAGCCCGTTATCTCAAGGCTCAGGGTCTGCTTGACGATATGGAGGTGAGTGAGGAGAACAATGCTTGCAGCATATATGTGGACGTTGACGTGGTGGATGATGAAGGTGAGCTTACAACGGAGAAATGGCTCCTTCAGTTCAAGAACGAGACTCACAACCATCCGACTGAGATTGAGCCTTTCGGTGGAGCGGCAACATGTCTCGGAGGTGCAATCCGTGACCCTCTTTCCGGCAGGGCATATGTCTATCAGGCAATGCGCGTGACCGGTGCTGCGGATATCTATCTGCCTGTAGCTGAGACCATTCCGGGCAAGCTTCCGCAGAGCGTGATTTCCCGCAAGGCTGCCCACGGCTATTCAAGCTACGGTAACCAGATAGGTCTTGCAACCACTCATGTACGTGAGATTTACCATGACGGTTATCTTGCAAAGAGGCTTGAGGTCGGCGCCGTAGTAGGTGCCGTGAAGGCAGACAGCGTGCGCAGGGAGAGCCCTGCTCCGGGCGATGTTGTGCTCCTGCTCGGAGGCCGTACCGGACGTGACGGTATCGGAGGTGCGACTGGTTCTTCGAAGGAACACACCGAGGCTTCGCTTGAGAGCTGCGGCAGTGAGGTCCAGAAGGGAAATGCGCCTGAGGAGAGGAAGATCCAGAGGCTGTTCCGCCGTCCTGAGGTTACCCGTCTTATCAAGAAGTCAAATGACTTCGGAGCCGGCGGAGTGAGCGTTGCCATCGGCGAGCTTACCGACGGTCTTGACATATACCTTGACAGGGTTCCTGTAAAATACAGCGGACTTAACTCCACTGAACTGGCTATCAGCGAATCGCAGGAGAGAATGTCAGTTGTGGTTGAGGCGAAGGACAAGGAGGAGTTCATGGCATACTGCGCAAGCGAGAACATCGAGGTGACACATGTTGCCGACGTGACTGACTCTGCAAGGATGAGGATGTTCAATGGTGACAGGCTCGTCGTTGATCTGTCACGTGAATTCATTGACAGCGCTGGTGCGAAGCATTATTCGAAGGCTACTGTGGGCGCCGTCGAGGATATCGATCCGTTCAAGAGGGAAGTCGAGGGCAAGACTTTAGAGGATAAAGTCTTGGCTAATCTTCGTGACCGCAATGTCACTTCGCAGAAGGGCCTGATTGAGATGTTCGACTCCACCATCGGCCGCTCTACCGTGCTCATGCCTTTCGGTGGCTGCTTGCAAACTACTGAGACTCAGGTCTCTGTGCAGAAACT
>JALFNZ010000018.1 GCA_022774085.1 Bacteroidales bacterium | reverse complement strand
TCGCCGAAGCTCCTTCTTTCTCCAAAGTTCCTGTGTGGTCTTTCTGAATTTCCTCTCCTTTCGGAGTCATTTCTGCCGTACTCTCTACGGCCTTCTGTCCTGCGGCCGAAGCCGCCTCTTCTGTTGTCTTCCATTTTTATTCGCCTTTCGGCATTAGATAGTTAATAAATTTATATATGTTCCTCACGTCCAGCCTCACGGTTGGGCCGCGGGATTCAGTCAAGTTTGAAAATATATGTTATGGTGCCCTGCTGGAGCGGCGGAGCTTCCGCACTCATGTTGAAATGTGCTCCCAAGGCAGCTTTCCTTGCAGCCTGCCAGAGGGTTTTGTCCGTCACAGTCGTGCCTTCCGCACCTGCTACAGCCTTCTGGACATTGCCATAATTGTCAACCCAGATATCGACAACCACTTTGCCTGAATTCTGGACTGCATAGCTTGGGCGTGGCAGCGTTCCGTTGACACTCCTTCCTGCAAGCTTTGCATTCGGCTGGCCTGAAGTCTCTCCGATTTTTGTGTTACCCTGAGCATGTCCTGCCTTGAGGGCATCGCTCACTTTGTCGGCCACCTGAGGTGCCACCGTATCTTTCTGTGTCTTGTTGTCCGCAGCATGGAAAAGAGCCCTTCTGTCAATCTCCTTCTCACGAGGAGGCTCCTTTATGTCCACATCTCCGAAATCATCCACAGTCGCTTCCGGAGCCTCGTTGGACTTTGTACCCTGATGCTGAGCTTCAGCCTGCTGGACCAGATTGAGAGGCTGGGTCGGATCCGGTTTCGCGGCCTGCGGCCTGGTCCCGTTCCACACCTGCTCGTATTTATCCGGCTGCGGGTCGTCGAATTCAATCAAAATCTGTTCCTGATCCGGTGGTGGAGGATCAAGATATGTGAAACCGGCACAGAAGAAACATACGACAGCCACCACATGAAAAGACAAAGTCAGGGCGACTCCTGCCGTCCTTGACCTGCTTTCCTGTTTCTGTCTCTCCTGTATGTATTCCTTTGCCATATTATTCAGGTGATGTCGCCATGATGACCTTGTAATGATTTCTCTTGGCGATGTTCATTACTTTTACCACTTCACCCACCGGCACACTCTCATCCGCATAGATGGAGAAGGTCGGGTCTTCCTCTGTCTGGAGAAGGTCCACGAGCTGGTCCTCAATCATGTCGAAACGGACTGGAGTCTGATTGCCGTTGATATGGTATGAATAAGTGTCCGTGTCCCTCCAGTGCTTGATTGAAACGCTGACCGTAGCCTTTGCGGAAACCTGTCCCGTGCTCTTTGGAAGAAGGAGCTTCAGGGCGTTCGGATTGATGAGCGTGGAAGTCACAAGGAAAAAGATGAGCAGCAGGAAGACAATGTCCGTCATAGAGGACATTGAAAACGCGGGCTCTACCTTTGTTATTCTTTTGATTGCCATTTTCCGATTGTTTTGGTCAGGTTATTTTGTAGATGGCTCATGGAGCATGTCGATGAACTCGATTGTGGTGCTTTCCATCTTGAACACAAGGTTGGAAATCTGTGAGGTAAGGAAGTTGTATCCGAAATATGCAATGATACCCACGAACAGACCTCCGACAGTTGTGACCATGGCCTCGTATATACCTCCGGAAAGAAGGGTAATGTCAATGTTGTTTCCGGCTGTTGACATCCTGAAGAATGCCTCAATCATACCGCTGACAGTACCGAGGAATCCGATCATAGGGGCACCTCCGGCTATAGTCGCCAGCATAGGGAGGCCTTTCTCAAGCCTTGCAACTTCCACGTTGCCCATGTTCTCGACAGCGGTCTGGATGTCCTGCAGAGGTCTTCCGATCCTTTCGATACCTTTCTCCACCAGTCTTGCAACAGGTGAGTCATATTTCTGGCAAAGGGCAGTTGCCGACATGATCTTTCCATCGTGGATGAGGTCATGGATGTCTTTCATGAAGTTCTTGTCTATTTTTCCAGCCTTGCGGATCATCCACCATTTGTTTCCGAAAATATAGATGGCGATGATGGAAAGGACCAGAAGCACGAGCATCAGCCATCCACCCTTGACAGCCATGTCAATGAGAGAGAGTTTCATCTCCTGCTGAACCGGTGCGGCCTGAGCAAGTGCCGTAGTATCGACGGCCGCCTGAAGTAGATTGAAAAGCATAATCGTAATTTTTAAACTATATCAAATTCTAAAATCAAAAACATGCAAAAGTAGGTAAAAATTCAATATTTATAAAATAAATCACCCCAACTCATCCAAATTTTTGTTTTCATAGGCGGCACCGCTGAAAAAGAGGGCATTCCCCGGTACGGACATGCCTGCATCTGAACGGTTTCCCTTCGAAATCAATTCTCCGATCCACTCGGGACTGCGTTTGCCGCGCCCCACCTCCAAAAGCGACCCGACGATGGCTCGGACCATATTCCTGAGGAAACGGTTTGCCTTGATAGTGAATACAATATAGTCTCCCTCCCGGTAAGGGAATCCGGTCACGGCGACATGAGCAGGCGTGTAGGTTCTCCACGAGGCCTCCATCACGGTGCAGATCGATGTGGCATTGCCGCCTCCCACTTTTTCGAAACAGCTGAAATCATGGGTGCCGAGCAGGAATCTGGCGCCTGTGTTCATCGCCTCGATGTCCAGAGGCGTGCGGCTGAGGTAGGAAAAACTGCTGCAGAAAGGATCCTTGTTGAAATGTATGAAATAGTGGTATTGCCTGGAAATTGCGTCGAATCTTGCATGAAAATCCGGGGCAGTTTCTTTTATTTCGTGAATGCAAATTTCCTTTGGGAGGATGGCATTTAATTTGTAGCAAAGTTGCGCCGCTGTCATGGACGGTGTGTTCAGAAGGTCGAAATGGGCGATGTAGTTGATGGCGTTCACTCCGGTATCAGTCCTTCCGGCACCACTCACCTGGACTTGTTCGCGGCAAAGTGTGCTGAGGGCTTTTTCGAGTTCTTCCTGAACGGAAACGGCGTTGTTTTGAATCTGCCATCCGCAGAATGCGCTGCCGTTGTAAGATAGTCTGACTGAGTACCGTGGCATGTGGTGTATAAATGGAATATTATTTTTAATTTTGTAATTTGTTTGCAAAAATATCAAAAAACATATTTATGGACAGCATAAACATCAAAGAATTGAATGACAGGATCCAGAGGGAGAGTTCTTTTGTGGATATTCTGACTATGGAGATGAACAAGGTCATTGTCGGCCAGAAGCATCTTGTGGAGAATCTTCTTATCGGCCTGCTTGCTGATGGACACATCCTTCTCGAAGGAGTCCCTGGTCTGGCAAAGACATTGGCCATCAATACATTGTCTCAGGCTGTGGATGCAAAATTCAATCGTATCCAGTTTACTCCGGACCTGCTTCCGGCCGATGTCATCGGTACAATGATCTATTCCCAGAAGACCGAACAGTTCCAGATCAAGAAAGGACCGGTCTTCGCAAACTTTGTCCTTGCTGATGAAATCAACCGTTCTCCAGCCAAAGTCCAGTCAGCCCTTCTCGAGGCAATGCAGGAGCGCCAGGTTACAATCGGAGAGGAAACATTCAGACTTCCGGAGCCTTTCCTTGTAATGGCGACGCAAAACCCTATCGAGCAGGAGGGAACCTATCCGCTTCCGGAGGCCCAGCTCGACCGTTTCATGCTCAAGGTAGTCGTTACTTATCCTAAGAAAGAGGAGGAAAGACTCATCATCCGCATGAACAATACCGGAGAATTCCCAAAAGCACAGGCCGTCCTGAAGCCTGAAGACATCATCAGGGCGCGTCAGGTAGTCAAGGACGTGTACATGGATGAGAAAATCGAACGTTATATCGTGGATTTGGTCTATGCGACCAGGACTCCTGTGGATTACAAGCTTGACAAGATTGCCGGCTTCATCTCATACGGAGCTTCGCCACGTGCAAGTATCTCACTTGCAATGGCTTCCAAGGCTTATGCCTTCATCAGGAGAAGAGGATATGTCATCCCTGAGGATGTCAGGGCTGTCTGCTACGAGGTGCTCCGTCACAGGATCGGGCTCACCTACGAGGCAGAGGCTGAGAATATGACCTCCGACCAGATCATTTCCGAGATAATCAACGCAGTTGAAGTTCCATAGCAGATGGAAGAGAGGATGTCGGCAAACGACCTTTTGAAGAAGGTCAGGAAAATCGAAATCAAGACCAGGGCGCTCTCACACCAGATTTTTGCAGGAGAATACCATTCTGCCTTCAAGGGACGCGGAATGGCATTCAGTGAGGTGAGGGAGTACCAGTGGGGTGATGACGTGCGCAATATGGACTGGAATGTCACAGCCCGTCTGAACAGTCCCTATGTCAAGGTCTTTGAGGAGGAAAGGGAGCTGACAGTGGTTCTGCTGGTGGATGTGAGCCGGTCCCGCCTGTTCGGAACACAGGGACAGAGCCGCAAGGACATGATTGCGGAAATAGCTGCAGTCCTGTCTTTCTCCGCTATCCTCAACAATGATAAGGTTGGCGCGCTGTTTTTTAGTGAAAAGGTGGAAAAATTCATCCCTCCGAAGAAAGGGCGCAGCCATCTTCTGCACATCATCCGTGAAATCATCGAATTTGAACCGACCGTGGACGGAACTGACATTTCCGAGGCATTGAGATATCTGACCAATGCCATAAAGAAGAAATGTACCGCCTTTCTCCTTTCGGATATGCTCGATGTGAACAAGGACGGATCTCCGAGATATGAAGAGGCTCTGAAAGTTGCTGTCGGAAGGCATGACCTTTCGGTCATAGAGGTGTTCGACCCGCGTGAGAGGAGCATTCCTGACGTCGGCCTTGTGCATATAAAGGACTCTGAGACAGGGCAAAGCGCATGGGTGAATACTTCCAGCAGGAAGGTCAGGCAGGCCTATGAGGAATGGTTTGCCAATGTCGCCGGGACTTCTTCGCGCCTGTTCATGAAATACAATGTCGATAAGGTGAGCATCGGAGTTGATGATGATTATGTGAAAGGACTCATGACTTTGTTTTCAAACAGTTAAATAATGAATATTCGCAGATTTGTTTTGACGCTTGCCGTGATACCATTGGCTGCCATGATGGCCGCCCAGGGCACTGAGGGCAGATTCATACCGGCGGGAAAACCTTTTTTACGCCAGCTTCAACAGAGGGATTCCGTCCTGATTGCAGACCAACTGGTCTATGGATGCAGTCTCGAAGGGGTGGAAGAGGGTACGTCAATCATGCTTCCGGATTTTTCGGAAGGCTTTACCGACGGTGTCGAGGTGTTGACTCCGTGGAAAATAGATACGCTCAAGGTCCACCGTGGCAAGAAAGGGGCACCGTCAAAATACGACATTGAAGCAGGTGTAGTGATAACTTCTTTTGATGAAGGAGAATATAACCTTGCTCCTATTGCCTTGCTGAAGGCATCGGGAAATGCTCCTGCTGACACTCTTATGTTCGATACTGTCAGCCTTCAGGTCTGCACCATGCCGGTTGACACAGCGTCTTTCCAGCCTCATGACATAAAGGGACAGATTCGCTATCCTGTCACTTTCGGTGAAGTGCTTCCGTGGATTCTGGCCATTCACCTGCTGGCATTGATTGGAATTGCAATATATTGTATCATAAAACTTTATCGACGCAGGAACGACCCTCAGCTCCAGCATCATGACCCTGCCCATATCGTCGCTCTGCGCAAGTTGGACAAGTTCCGTTCAGACAAAATGTGGGCTCCGGAAAAACAGAAACTCTTCTATTCTGGCATTACGGATGCCCTCAGGGAATATATATCAGCCAGATATGGTATCGGAGCAATGGAAATGACCACTGCCGAGATTTTCAAGGAAATGAAATCCACTGATGCACCTTCCGAACTTCTCGACGCTGTTAGGGAACTGTTTGAAACCGCAGACTTCGTCAAGTTCGCAAAGCTTGTCGTGCCTGACCAGGATAATGCAAAGGTCCTTCCTCTTGCCGTCCGTTTTGTCACCGAGACATATCAGAGCGAGATTGAGTCTGAGGCTGAAGGAGATAATAAAAACAGATAATTATGTATTTTGAATATCCTGGACTGTTATGGCTTTTGGTGATACCGGCCTTGCTGGTATTGCATTACATATATCTGGAACTTGCTGGAAGACATCCTCATATGAGGGTGTCCTCTTCCGTTCCGTGGACGATTACAGGCACATCCTTCATGGCCGTGCTAAGGCACCTGCCTTTCCTTCTGAGGACCTTCGCTTTGGTGATGATAATCATCGCCATTGCAAGACCAAGGTCATCTACAGAGATGGAAAAGATTGATACAGAGGGAATTGACATTGTTCTTGCAATGGATGTGTCAACGAGTATGCTTGCACGTGACCTCACTCCGGACCGTATCAGCGCCTCCAAGGACATCGCTATCGAATTCATCTCCCAGCGTCCTTCCGACAGGATGGGAATCGTAGTCTTTGCCGGTGAGAGTTTCACTCAATGTCCTCTGACGACCGACCGCGCCACGCTCATCAATCTGATGAAGGAGGTTCAGACAGACCTGATCGAGGATGGAACCGCCATAGGCAACGGACTTGCCACAGCTGTAGCAAGGATGAAGGATTCGGATGCCAGGAGCCGCGTCGTCATCCTGCTTACCGATGGTGTGAACAATAGGGGAGAGATAAGTCCGCAGATGGCTGCCGAGATAGCAAAGACCTATGGCATAAGGGTTTATACAATAGGAGTTGGCAAGGAAGGTATGGCACCTTATCCTGTAATGACCCCTTGGGGTGTGGAAGTTCAGAATGTGAAGGTGGAAATTGACGAGGCATTGCTTTCTGACATTGCCCAGTCCACAGGAGGCCGCTATTTCAGGGCCACAGATAACACCAAACTTGCCGAGATATACAGTGAAATCAACAAAATGGAGAAGGCCAAGACAACGGTTGACAGTTTCCCGGTTTACAAGGAACTGTACGGACTCTATGCTCTTCTGGCACTGATTGCAGTCCTGCTTGAATTCTTCATCGACCGTTTTGTATTAAGGCGTCTGCCGTAAAGGAGGGGAATATGATAAATTTTGCACATGCACAATATTTACTGCTACTGCTTCTAATACCGTTTTTCTTTGTCTTCCAGGCGATTGTGCAAATGCTTCGCAAGCGCAGGGTGCAGAAATTCGGTGATGTCCGTCTCGTTTCCAAGCTTATGCCTTCATATTCCAAAGGCAAGACCTGGATAAGGACATCTCTCTTTTCATTGGGATTCTTCTTTCTGATAATAGGACTTTCTCGTCCGCAGATAGGAGCAAAACTTAAGGAACATCAGACCAAGGGAGCTGAAATAATGATTGCCCTCGATGTTTCCAATTCAATGCTTGCAGAGGACTATTCGCCTAACAGGCTGGAAAGGGCAAAGCTGGCAATTTCAAGATTGGTTGACAAACTTCGTGACGACCGTATCGGGCTGATTGTCTTTGCCGGCAATTCTTTTGTCCAGCTTCCGATTACCACTGACTATGTGTCGGCGAAAATGTTCCTCCGTTCGATTTCCAATGAATCGGTGCCTATTCAGGGTACAGCCATGGGCGAGGCAATCAACACTGCCATCAGGAGTTTCAGTGCCCAGAGCGAGAAAAGCCGCGCAATCATCGTAATCACGGATGGCGAGAATCATGAGGATGACCCTGTTGCTGCAGCCAAAATGGCTGCTGACAATGGAATTCGTGTATTTACAATCGGAGTCGGTTCTCCGGAGGGAAAACCTATCCCTATGGATGGCGACCTGCTTCGTGACAAGAACGGAGACATCGTGGTCACGAGGCTTGACGAGGCTGTACTTCAGGAGGTTGCATCGGCTGGTAACGGGTTGTATGTTCGTGCGGGCAACAGTGAATTCGGATTGAATCCTATCATTGACAATATACGGAAAATGGAAGATGAACAGTACAGTTCAATCGTTTTTGAGGAATATGACGAGCAGTTCATGTATTTCCTCGGCATTGCTCTTTTCTTCTTCGTTCTGGAAATGCTCATCGGTGACAGACGTCCGAAAAGACATTTGTTCAAAAGGTAAATGATTATGAGACATTATATTATATCTGTATTTTCTGCGTTTGTGCTCATGCTTTCTCTCTGTCCTTCGGCCTTGGCCCAGGTGGACAAGAAGGATGTACGCAGGGGCAACCGTGATTTCAGGAAGGAAAACTATAAAGAGGCCGATATAGATTACAGCAAGGCCCTTGTCAAGGATTCCATGTCGGTGGCAGCCAATTACAACATTGCCTCCACAATGTATCGAATGGGGGAGATGGACCAGGCAGCCAAGGCCATGGACAGGATACGGGATGTGGCACCTTCTACTGAAAATGCTGCCAGTTATTGGTATAACCGTGGTGACATTGCCATTGCCCGGGAGGATTGGCAAGGTGCGGTTGATGCATTCAAGCAGTCTTTGATTTTGAATCCTGATGACATTGATGCAAAGGAGAATTACATCTATGCAAAGAAAAAACTTCAGGACCAGCAGAACAATCAGGACCAGAACAATCAGAACGACCAGAATCAGGACAATAAGGATAATCAGGACAACAAGGACCAGAATAACCAGAACAATCAGGATCAGAACAAGGACGATCAGAACAACCAGGACAACAAAAACGACCAGAACCAGGATAACCAGAACAATAAGGACAACAAAGATAATCAGGACAACCGCAATAGGCCGGACAATTCTGACAATCAGCCGCAGAGCAAGCCTCAGATAACACCACAGGCAGCCCAGCAGATGCTTCAGGCTATCCAGGCGAAGGAGAAGGAAACCCAGGAAAAAGTCAATAAAGAGAAGGCTAAGGCTTTGAAATCCAGACAGAAAGAGAAAAACTGGTAATAGGAGACAATGACAGGATATATGAAAAGATTGATTTCAATATGCTTGGCAGCCACCTTTGGAATGATGGCTGCATTTGCTCAGACATCCATCAAGGTGGAGACACACAATGTGGTTGCATTGGACGAACAGTTCAATGTAACTTTCATTATTGAAGGAGAGAATAACCCGACCGATTTCACATGGACATGCGGTGATGATTTCCAGCTGCTCTGGGGCCCTCAGCAGGGACGTTCCACAAGCATCAGCATCATCAACGGCAAGAGGACAAAATCTGTCCAGACTACCTATACCTATGTCCTCAAACCTGTCAAAGCCGGAACATTCACTCTTTCACAGGCCACGGCAAAGGTGAAGGGGAACGAGATAACCTCTTCTGCCGTTTCGATTCAAGTGGTAGCTTCGGCGGGCCAGTCATCTTCCGGCCAGATATCACAGAAACAGCAATCCGACCCATCGTCAAGCCAGCCGTCCTCAAAAGGTACCCTCGCTGATTCCGACATCATTCTGGATATGTCATTCAGCCGTACATCGGTGGTGGTCGGTGAACCTGTCATTGCCACATTGAAACTCTACCAGAGAGTGAATATAGCCGGATTTGAAGGTGCAGATTTCCCATCATTCGATGGATTCTGGAGCCAGGAACTAGAGGCTCCGACCAATATCGAATTCACCCGCGAGACCTATAACGGGCAGATTTACAATGCCGCCCTTCTGAGAAAATATATCCTCATTCCTCAGCGCGAGGGCTCATTGACCGTAAATTCTGCAGATCTCGTATGCCTTGTCAACATAAGGGTATCATCCGCAGGAAACAGCATATTCGACGGCTTTTTCGACGACTACAGGACAGTCCGCAAGAAAGTATCTTCAAAACCAGTCACCATCAAGGTGTCGCCGCTGCCTCAGGGAGCTCCTGATTCGTTCGGTGGCGGAGTCGGCAATTTCAAGATTTCCGCAAAGGTCAGCAAGGACACGCTCAAGACTCACGAGGCCGCTTCACTGCTTGTGACTGTCACCGGAAATGGCAATATCTCGCTTCTTGAGGCTCCAAAGGTCAATTTCCCTCTCGATATGGAGGTGTATGACACCAAAATATCCGACAAGGTGGACAAAGGAGGCCGTAGCGGAAGCAAATACTACGAGTTCCCTTTCATCCCGAGAAGTTATGGCGACTTTGTAATCGAACCTGTAAAATACTCCTATTATGATATAAACCAGGGCCGTTATGTTACCGTGCAGACTGATCCTATTCCTGTGCATGTGGAAAAGGGAAATGAATCTGATGCCGGTGCCCAGGTGGTTGTCCCGGGAGCCAACAGAACTGATGTAAGGACATTGGGAAGTGATATCCGTTTCATCAATACAAAGGATGCTTCTTTCCATCAGAGGGGACATTTCCTTTTGGGCTCAGGCCTGTTCTGGACCATCCTTGTCCTTCTTTTCATTGCGGCATTTGTACTATGGGCAGCATTCAGAAAGATTGCAGCAAGAAGGGCGGATACCGTGGGAACCAGGAACCGCAAGGCTACCAAGATGGCTCTAAAAAGGTTGAAACTTGCAGATACCTTCCTGAAGCAGAATCTCTATACAGCATTCTATGAAGAACTTCACAAGGCTTTGCTCGGATTCATTTCCGATAAGCTTAATATCCCTTCTGCCGAGCTTTCAAGGGATAATATCGCCGAGGCCCTCAGGGATGGCAATGTGGATGAGGCTTCAATTTCCGGTTTCGTTTCCCTTCTGGATGCATGTGAGTTCGCAAGATATTCTCCAGATGCCGGACATCAGGCAATGGAAGCACATTACAAGTCTGCCCTTGAGGTCATTTCATCTATAGATTCAAATATGAAATCAAAAAAGAACAACAGGCCGGCGGCCACGATGGCAGTTCTGATGCTCCTGATGCTCAGCCCTTTGGCCGCTCAGGCCCAACAAAAGGATTTTGCGGATTCCCTTTGGAATAGTGCCAATGCCGCCTATGCCCAGGGCCAGTGGGATGCCGCTATCAAAGATTACTCAATGATAGTTTCCACATCCCTTGAGTCTGCAGCCCTGTACTGCAACCTTGGTGATGCATATTTCAAGAGCGGCAATATCGGAAAAGCCATTTTGAACTATGAGAGAGCGCTTAAGCTCGATCCTTCATATTCTGATGCAAGGTACAACCTCGACCTTGCAAGCAATGGCATCCAGGACAGGATCGACCCGGTTCCGGAGTTCATCCTAAAGTCCCTTGCAAAGAAATTATGCTGGATACTTGACTCAGATTCATGGACAATCTGTTTTCTGGTATTCCTTGCACTCACCCTTGCCATGTTCCTGCTCTACCTCCTTGCTCCGGGCATTGCCCTCAGGAGGACTGGCTTCTTCACTGCTCTGGCAACTTTGGTCATAACCCTTTTGTGTCTGTGGTTTGCAATCTGGCAGAAGAATGATTGCATGAAGGCTGACCAGGCTGTGGTCATGTGTCCAGTGACCTCTGTAAAGAGCTCACCTGCATCAGGTTCTGCGAAAGACCTTTTCATCCTTCATGAAGGTACCAAGGTCGAGATTCTGGACCAGGTCGGTGCGTGGAACAATATCCAGCTTGCAGACGGACGACAGGGCTGGATTCAATCCGAGGACATAGAAATAATTTAAGTTTCGCATGTTGCGAAACTTAAATCCCTAATACCACATAATTATGAACAAACTATTACTATTCCTGATGCTTGCAACGGCTCCTATCCAGGCAGCCATGGCTGCTCCAAAGTCGGAACTGCCTGACTGGCAGAATCCTTATGTGATTGAACGCAATCGCGCTCCGATGACTGCATCCTTTCATACTGACGGCAATAAGTTGACGCTCAATGGAATATGGGCTTTCCACTGGTATGAAACCATTGATGCCCGTTCACTTGATTTCTATAAAACTACATTCGACGACACATCATGGGACAAGATACCGGTCCCGGGAATGTGGGAATTGAACGGATATGGGGATCCGGTGTATCTTAATATCGGATATGCCTGGAGAGGACATTATCAGAATAATCCTCCGATTCCTCCACTTGAGCATAATTATGCAGGACAGTACAGACGTACATTCACTCTTGATGAGTCATGGAAAGGTCAGGATATATTCCTGCATATAGGTTCGGCGACATCCAACGTACGTGTATGGGTGAATGGAAAAGAGGTCGGATACAGCGAGGACAGCAAGCTGGAGGCCCGTTTCGACATCACGAAGTTTGTCAGGACAGGGGAGAATCTCATAGCTCTGGAGATTTTTCGCTGGTGTGACGGAACCTATCTGGAAGATCAGGATTTCTGGCGTTTTTCAGGCATCGGCCGCGATGTTTATGTCTTCGCACGCAACAAGAACAGAATCGAGGACATCAATGTCATTGCAGGCGCAAACGGACAGGCAGATGTCTATGCCCAGGTGACAAAGGGAGTGACCTCCCTGGACTTGTGCCTTGTCGATCCTAATGGAAAGCAGGTTGCAGCCGTGAATGTACCGGCTTCCTCAAAGCCGGTTGTCCGTAACGGCAAGTCATGCCTCAAGGCCACTCTGAACGTGCCTTCACCGAAGCTCTGGTCTGCAGAGACCCCTTGGCTCTATACATTGAAAGTAGCATCCAATGATAAATCAGGTGTCACCGAACGCGCTGAACTTCAGATCGGATTCCGTGACGTACGAATTGAAGGTGCTCAGCTTCTGGTCAACGGCGCTCCCGTCCTGATCAAGGGTGCAGACCGTCATGAACTCAACCCATATAAGGGCTATGTGGTTTCAGAAGCCGATATGATACAGGATATTCTTATAATGAAACAATTGAATATCAATGCTGTACGTACGAGCCACTATCCTAACGACCCTCTTTGGTACTCACTCTGCGACAAATATGGCCTCTATGTCATCGACGAAGCGAATATTGAATCGCACGGAATGGGCTATGGCGAGGCTACCCTTGGAAACAATCCGATTTTCCGCGATGCCCATCTTTCCCGCATCGGCCGGATGGTAAGCCGCGACTTCAACCACCCTTCCATCATCATATGGAGCCTTGGCAACGAGGCGGGTTTTGGTGATAATTTCATAGCCGGATATAATATGGTCAAGGAAATGGACCCTTCCCGTCCTGTTCATTATGAGCGTGCAGTGGATTATGATAATCCCAACAATACAGAATATTCGGACATTATTTGTCCTATGTATTACGGATACGAAAGCTGCGAACGTTATCTGAAGAACTCACCTGAGAAGCCGCTTATCCAGTGCGAATATGCACATGCCATGGGTAATTCAATGGGTGGTTTCAAGGAATACTGGGATCTTGTACGCAAATATCCTGAATATCAGGGTGGCTTTATATGGGATTTTGTTGACCAGGCCCTCAGATGGCCTGTGGATCCGGCAAAATTTGGCACTGACCATATTTTCGCCTATGGCGGTGATTTCAATGATTATGACCCGACTGATGATTCGTTCTGCTGCAATGGAGTAATTGCTGCCGACCGCAGTCTTCACCCTCACGCATATGAGGTTGGCTATCAATATCGTTCCATCCATACTTCTGCATCGGAAGAGGATGCCATCAATGGTAAGGTGAATGTTTATAATGAAAATTTCTTCATCGACCTTTCACGCTATATGCTTGACTGGAGCGTTGAGGTTGACGGACTTGCAGTCCTTTCAGGAAGTGCATTGCCCGGAAAGATTGCCCCTCAATCTGTTGCTTCGGTGGAACTTGGATTCAATGAAGCGGACATTCAGGAGGCCTGCGGGTTCCCGGATCTTGCCTCACATGATGTTTACCTGAATGTAAGCTGGTCGCTTCGCCGGTCAGACGGTATCCTTCCTGCAGGAAGCGAAGTGGCTTATGACCAGATTCTGATAAATGAGGCACTACCGGTGGCCTTTTCTGACCTTTCAGGTCTTCCTTCATATAAGGAAAGTGAAGGCAAGGCAATATTTTCAGGCATTATGTCATTCTCCGGTTCTGGTCTTGCAAGAAGCAGTGCATGGCGTGCGGAATTCGATGTCGCTACAGGTTCCCTTTCTAGCTATACGATTGATGGAAAGGAACTTATCTCTCATCCTCTTGAACCTGACTTCCTCAGGGCAGCAACAGAGAACGACCTCGGTGCCCGTTTTGACAAAGTGCTTGCCGTATGGCGTGACGCAGTACTTGTCCCATCATCAGTTGATGTGGAAGAGATGGAGGACTGCATGCGCCTGAGTGTTGTCTATCAGCCGATAGAGGAATATGCTGTAGTGAATATGGTATATGACATATATGCTGACGGAATCATCTCAGCCAAAGAAAGTCTCAAGGATGCAGGAAAGCTTGCACAGGCGCCGATTCTGCCGCGTTTCGGAATGCGTCTTGCCATGCCGGGTGAGTTCTCCAACTGGGAGTTCTTTGGCAAGGGTCCTTTCGAGAACTATGTTGACCGCTGCTCCGCTGCAATGGTCGGACACTATGTGCAAAGGGTTGAAGATCAGTATCATTACGGAAATGT
>JALFNZ010000011.1 GCA_022774085.1 Bacteroidales bacterium | reverse complement strand
AAGGCGGTCAACCCATATTTGAACGGATTCATCAAGTCCTTGAGTGTCATTACATTCTGCATTGCACAACCGGCAAGTCTGACTTTTCTCTTTTTTTCCTCCCTGATGTCGGCTGATGGATTTTCAGCAGCATAGGCCTGTTTGCAGTAGGCAATCTTGTATCCTTTTCTGATAACACCCATGGAGACGAACATATCATCTCCAAGCGTGCCTTTTGGAATATCAGTCCACAGTTCACGGCGGATGGCAATCAGTTCACCTGCCGCACCCATGGCCGAATTGAGTCTGTCGTCAAGATCCTTGAGAAACGACTCATATTTCCAATACAGTCCTTCGGTGGCCGCGGCGTTCCCTCCGTTTGAAATCACCTTCTTCTCGCCGGCGACACATCCCACATGAGGGTTGTCAAATTTTCTGATTATCAAATATATAGCCTCTTCATTGAGGACTGTATTGGCATCCGTCATTATGACATAGGGAGTGTTGACGAATTGCATAGCCCTGTTCAGGGCTTCAGTCTTGCCGCTTCTGCCCGGCTGATGGAGGACAGTGTTTTCGGGATACTCGGAAAGCAGCTTCGGAGTCGAATCAGTGGAGCCGTCCGTTACCCAGACCAGATGGAGCCTGTCCTTAGGGTATTTCAGGGCACGGCAGTTTTCCATCTTCTGAGCGATGATGTCTTCTTCGTTGTAGGCTGCGATAAGAAGGGTGACATCCGGAAACTCTTCTTTCATCGGAAAAGTCTCCGGTTTGGAGATGTGTTCCTTGATTTTCACGGCAATCCAAATGATGATTCCATAACCGAAAAAGGTATAGAATACCACAAAGGCACAAAGCCAGAAGATTATGGTCAAACCTGTCATCTCTTTTCAGGTAAAGTTAATACAAAACGGGCTCCTTTGGTATATGTCTGGTCAAGCCAGATATATCCTCCCATTCTCTGGGATATCTTGATGCAAATGTCCAGACCAAGGCCGTGGCCGACTCCGCTGTCATTATTGTCCACGCTTACAAAGCGGTTGAAAATCTCTTCAGCCTTCTCTGGAGGCACTCCGCATCCTGTGTCTGTCACGACGAAATCAACATATCCCTCCTTGACGCTCCTGCCGCAGTGCACATGGATTTCTCCCTCAGAGGTGGCCTTGCATGAATTGGAAAGCATGTTGATGAGAATCTGCTGCACTCTTTGGGGATCCGTCCGGATGCAGAACTTGTCGTCAAATTCAGTGGTGAAATAGAGCTTTACTCCTGTCGGAACCCTCATCATGCTGCAGGATACGGCCTTATCGCATATTTCGTTGCAATGAGCATCATTGAAGCGTAGCTTGAGGATATCGTGCTCGATATCAGACACACTGAGGATGTCATCTATGAGCATGGTAAGGAGTTCGCCGCTGGTTTCGATATATTTCACATATTCAGATTTTTCCTGTTCAGTGAGTGAATCACCGGCCAGTGTAAGGAGCTGGGAATATCCGATTACGGCGTTCAGAGGTGTACGGATATCGTGGCTGATATTGTTGACGAACTGGGTCTTCAGGCGGCTTTCTTCACGGGAAATCCTTGCCTGCTCCAGAGCTTTGGCATGTTCTAGTTCCTTGTAAACCTCCTGATCCACATCGGCGATGGCATAGACGAACTCCGACAGTTTCGTATTCAGCTTGTTGTCGAAGCGGATAAGCACCAGGTCCATCCATTTATAGCTTCCGTCCACCATGCGGAAACGGAAGCGGACAGTATAACGTCTTCGGCCATTGAGAACTGCCATCACATTCTCCTTTTGGGTGAATTTCAGCATTTTCTCCATATCGCCAGGATGGCAGTGGGCCATCATAAGAGCTTTATATGATTCCCAGAAATTATTATAACCCTGATTATTCCATCCGTATGCGGAATCCCAGTCTTTATAAATGATTGAGAAACGACCATCCATCTGGACAATCTTCAAGGATACATACTGGGCGGCAATGCCGTTGATAAGATGGTAATCCCTTTCAAGTTTTTCTTTTTCACGCAGTACCTGCTCGTTCTGGTCAACAGTTTCGAGCTCTTCCTTGGTATATTTCCTGAAGGCCAGCACAAAGGAAGGAGTGCTTACGAGTTTCTTATCAATGGCGTAGAGGGATGCCCTCATCCATGTATGTTCATTCGCGAATACGGCCTTGAACGAATAGTCCGCCCTGCGGTTCTGGACGTAGAGTTGGGTGAGCCTGCTGACATCGGCAAAATCGAGCCATCCTTGCCTGAACTCCTGGTCCATGTGGGGACAGAGCATCTCAACTCCCTTGGGAATGGTCAGCTTGCCTTCATTGTTGTCAAGATAATTGAAAAACGGGGTACGTTTCACTACCGAAATGGAATCATGGTTCAGGTTGAGTATGAATGCACCGATAAGCCTGCTGGAAATAGTGTTCAGGACTATGCTTTCCGTCATTTTCTGTGTCCGGTCTTCAAGGGAGATAATAATGTCAGAGTTATTAAGTTTGTTGGCCGTCATTCTCAGCCATTTCGGCTCACCACTGTCGTCATGAATGAGGAAATGCTGCCTGAAAACGGGTGAATTCCTGAAATAGCTTTCCAAAAATTCATAGTTCCGGAAATTGTTCAGTTTCTCGGCCAGCCCTTCCTTGTCAAAGAATCTGATATAATTACTGATGTATTCAGAAAAGGACCCTTCATTTTTCAGCGGCAGGATCGCCTCCATCTTAGAATTATTCTTGATGGTGGTGTACCTGTCATTTTCCATATTGACCAGCAGGATGATGAGCGCTTCCCTCGAATGGTAATAGTTGTAATAACTTTTCAGGAAAGACTGGCGGCGGATTCTATCTTCATCAATGTGGACTATTCCCGTCATGTCCCTGTGGGTTCCCTCGCAACGGATGCCTTCTGTAAATGACCAGTTCCTCTTTCCTCCGCATCGTATTACGCGCATGGACCCGTCAGGATGCCGCCATGAATACTGTACCTCGGAAACCTGTCCTTCTGTCATTTTCGAAAGATTGTCATCGAGCAAGGCTGCGGCATCCTCATCTATGCCTTCGGACCATAATTCATATATTTGTTCGGGATTGGTTACTTCCGGGCATCCCAGAAGCTTTCTCATGATAGTGTCAGCAAACATCCTTGGCTTCTGGCCCTCAACTATTTCCAACGCCCAAACTCCTATTTCGAGGTTCTTCATCACGGCAGGAGCAGACAAAGTCATTCCAAGTTTTCCAGTTTGTCCATTCATATTATCAGATTATCGTAATAAAAGTGTACAAATTTAGTTTCTTTTCATCACAAAAGAAACAAGTTATTTAAAAAAATTCTAACTTTGCAGTTTTATTGGGATGTTGAATTGTTTATGCTAATATCATGAGAGTTATTATGAAAAGATCACTATATGTTTCACTAATAATGATTGCAGGTCTTGTTTCCTGCAACGACTTGAGAAAGCCGGACGACTTCAAGACAAAGGATGAAATAAACTACGATCTCAGATGGATTGAGGCCATCGGTTCAGTCAATCCGGAACAGACTTGGGAGGCAAGCACTCCTGCAAGCATAGAGATCAGGGATGCAGGCAATGCTACCATAAGTATCTATTCTCTCGGAGAGGCTAAACGTGTGCTGCTCGCACGCGAAGAGGTGTCTTCGTCTGCTACTCTAGAGTTCGATATCCCCAGTGGTCTTGAGTATGGCCTGGCCATTTGCAGCGAGAGTGCGGATGGAGTTGTATGGCAATCAGTAAGCAAAGCCTCACTCCAGAGCGGCAAGGCAAGTGTAAGTTTTGCAAACCTCGGCACAAAAGCTGATGCGGAACCTATGACAGATGAAAAGAAGCAGGTTCTCACCGCACAGACCCTCGTTGACCCGAGAACCGGCAAGAATGCAAAAATATACGGTTACACATCCTTCCCTGCATGGTTGTGGCATGATATAAACATGGCTATCCCGGAAGAGCAGTCAGCGACAAACAACGGGCAGATTACCAATTTCGAGCTCCAATCGAACGGAGTGTTCTACATTTCGACCATATACGGCTCCACTGGAAACCAGACTGCCGAGGTTGGTTATTACTATTATGACCCTGCTTCTCCTAC